>JBFEYZ010000162.1:0-3499 GCA_041561855.1 Sulfurimonas sp.
AGTCGAAATCTAACTAAAGTTTCCTTAAATAATAATTAAATTGATAATAATTATTAAAATATTCAAATATCTTATATGAGACTATAATTGCATGATAAAAAAATGAAACTAAAGTGGACTCTTATATGCCACAGAGATAAAATAAAACCTCTTTAATCAGATTATTACGTTTTGATATGTATTATGAGAAAAAACACAGTAAGGATTACCTATGGCTTATAACACATTGAATGAAGAAGAACAATATGTCATTTTAAATAAAGGAACAGAACGTCCGTTTACAGGAAAATTTTGGGACCATAAAAAAGACGGCATGTATGTCTGTCGCCAGTGCAATACACCTCTTTTCCCATCAGATGCCAAATTTGATTCGGGTACAGGATGGCCAAGTTTTGATGATGCCATTGAGGGCGCCATCAAGAGAATTCCCGATGCTGACGGCAGAAGAGTAGAAATAGTCTGCGCAAACTGCGGAGCACATCTTGGTCACGTTTTTGAAGGTGAAGGCTTTACGTCCAAAAACACAAGACACTGCGTCAACTCGATATCTCTTAACCTCGTCAAAAAACCTGATGTTAAAGATAAGGGTCTTTCTTATGCATATTTTGCGGGCGGCTGTTTTTGGGGAGTTGAGTACTATCTGCAAAAACTTGACGGCGTAAAAGAGGTGATCTCCGGATTTATGGGCGGACACGTAAAAAATCCGAGCTATTATGAAGTGGTACGAACAGATACCGGGCATCTTGAGACCGTAGAAGTCGTCTATGACAGCAATGTTATCTCATACGAAGAGATCGCTAAAACATTTTTTGAAATTCACGATCCTACACAGACAAACGGACAAGGTCCTGACATCGGAGAACAGTATCTCTCAGCAGTATTTGTTAATAATGATGAAGAGAGAAAAACAGTTGAAAGCCTTATCAAACGACTTGAAGCCAACGGATACAAAGTTGCCACAAAAATACTTAACAAATCAGAGTTTTATGCGGCTGATGAAAGTCATCAAGATTACTACGACAAAAAAGGAAGCAAGCCATACTGTCACGGCTATATGAAAAGGTTTTAGTATTTTAAAAGAGTATGGCTACTCTTTTATTACCTCTTTTCTTATCTTATCCTCGTCATACCCCTCATTACCGCGGGATTTACTAAAATCCCGTGCAGACTTGTCAAGGGACTCTATCATCTCATCTTTATATTTTGTGGCTGTATTGCCCGTTTCATGTGAATATATGATATAAACACCTACTGCCAGGACAAGAAACATCAACCTAAAACTGTTCCCGCGATATAGAGCAAAAGCCATTATAGCAACTACAATCAGGGATACTAAATATAGATTTCCTTCCATTGTCTATCCTTTTGAAATATATATTAATATTTTTTGCGAATAAAATAGTATAGCAGAATTACGATTATTTGAGAGAGAAATTTCACACATGAAATTCATGTGTGAATATGGTGAAACTACTTACGTGCGTATCTTTTTCTTTCGTTTTCAGTTAAGAATTTCTTACGAATACGGATACTCATAGGCGTTACTTCCAAAAGCTCATCATCCTCAATCCACTCCAGTGCACGCTCTAATGACATGTCACGCGGCGGAATAAGCTTGATAGCCTCATCAGCACCTGATGAACGAACATTTGATTGCGCTTTTCCTTTAATAGGATTTACAACCAGATCGTTTGAACGCGAATGCTCGCCGATGATCATACCTTCATATACTTTTGTTTGAGGTCCGATAAAAAGAACTCCACGATCTTGAATGTTAAACAGTGAATACGCCAGTGTCTCGCCGTTTTCCATACTTATCAGCGCACCGTAACTTCTTGATTCAACACTTCCGCTAAATGGACGGAATTCTAAGAAAGAGTGGTTCATTACACCTTCTCCCTTTGTATCTGTCAAGAACTGTCCTCTAAAACCTATAAGTGCACGAGCAGGGATCTCAAACTCTATTCTTTGAAAACCTTGTCCCATTGGAACCATCGATTTCATCTCAGCTTTTCTTTTTCCAAGACGCTCGATAACAGTACCGCCGAACTCTTCCGGAACATCGATTACAAGATGTTCAAACGGCTCACACTTTATACCCTCTATCTCTTTTACGATAACTTCCGGACGAGATACTCCGAACTCAAAATTTTCACGTCTCATATTTTCTGCAAGAACCGTAATCTGAAGCTCACCGCGTCCTGAGACTTTAAATTTACCTTCACCTACGACTTCAAGCTTCATAGCAACGTTTGTCGTCATCTCAGCTTCAAGTCTGTCTTTTAGCTTGTTTGAAGTTACGTGCTTACCTTCCTGTCCTGCAAGAGGAGAATCATTTACCGAAAATACAACCGTTAAAGTAGGTTCTTCAATATGCATAGGATCAAGAGGCATAGGGTTTGCCGGATCACATACGGTATCGCCGACATCAACAGTCTCCAAACCTGCAAATGCAACTATATCACCAGCCTCTGCTTCTTGAATTTCCATACGGTTAAGTCCATGAAAGCCTATAAGCTTTGTAATACGTCCCTTTACAAGTTCACCGTCAGCTTTTGCAAGCATAACGTTGTCGCCTTTTTTAATAACACCGTTAAAAATACGTGAAATACCTATTTTTCCTACATAGTTATCATAATCAAGCGTAAAGACCTGTGCTTGAGTGTGATTTTCTCTATCACCTTCAGGTTCAGGGATCTCATTTAAGATCGTCTCAAAAATACACTCGAAATTTCCATCAGGATCTGCCATGTCAAGCTTAGCTATACCGTCACGCGCCGCAGCATAAATAATAGGGAAATCAAGCTGATCTTCTGTTGCATCCATTGCAGCAAAAAGGTCAAACATCTCATCTACAACACGATCAGGATCAGCAGAAGGCTTATCTATTTTATTAATAACAACAATCGGTTTTTTCCCGAGTGCAAGCATCTTTTTAACAACAAATTTCGTTTGAGGCATAACACCCTCATACGCATCAACAAGCACTAAAACACCGTCGACCATCTTTAGAACACGCTCAACTTCTCCACCAAAATCGGCGTGGCCCGGAGTATCTATTATGTTAATTTTATGATCTTTGTAACGAATAGCTGTATTTTTTGAAAGAATTGTAATACCGCGTTCTCTCTCTAAATCATTGCTATCCATAGCACGCTCATCATGATGTTCATGCGAGCCGAATGTTCCTGATTGTTCTAACAATCCATCAACAAGTGTAGTTTTTCCATGGTCAACATGGGCGATTACTGCAATATTTCTAATCTTTTGCACAAGGCTTCCTTCTTTGGTTTCTTAAAAATATATGAAACCAAGGTAAAAATTTTCGCGATTATACCTAAAATAATGTTATATCTATGTAAAAGTAGTGTTATAATACATCCAAAGGCAAGAAGAACTACTCACTTTTAGGATTTATATGATTGATTATCCTGGCGAACTAGATACTATATTTGACAAATTAAAGAGCTACGGTATTAGACCTATTATTGTGGGCGGA
>JBFEYZ010000163.1:0-3491 GCA_041561855.1 Sulfurimonas sp.
AACGTGCCGGATGCGGCGATAGAGTCTATAAAAAAAGAGATCATACATCTTTACAATAGCGCTATTGAAGCCATCTCACACTCTATGTTCCTGCACCGTCACGAGTTTATAGGGAGCAAAGATATAGATGGAGTCGTGAAGTACTCGGATATAAACATAAATACGGATGTGAACGAGTTTTATGCAAGTAAGATAAAATCGCTATACGGCGATATTATCCACTACGCAACGCTTTCCCAGGAAAATATGAATGAAGATGACCAAAACAGGGTTTACGACCTTAAGCTTGCTTCACGGGAGATAGTAGAAGCTCTAAAAGATATGAGAGACCTGCAAAAAAATATCTTTTACTACTCCAAATCAAAAAATCAATATATTAAAGAGGAATATGACAATCTTAGAGTCTACATAGCAAAGACCATAGACACCATAGAAAAAGTAAAAGAGCATGATGACGAGCTTGATGTGATCTCTACCATTGAGCTTTTAAAAGAGAGCACAAAGGCTCTTGATAACATAAAAAACAGCAGGATCGATGTGCTCATAAGAGAGAATAAGATCGACTCCAAGATGGCTACATCGCTTATAAATGACAGTGCGTTTGCATACGACGTAACACAAAGGCTTATACAAGTTGCTAGAATATTGTGGATAAAAGATATACAGATCAGAACACTGGGGGCAAAAGAATGAAGATAGATAAAGTATTTGAAGGGATAGAGAAGCTCTTTTTTAGCGAGATAAACGATGAGAAAAAACAGCAGAAACTAAAAGAGAAGCTTCATGAGAAGATAGAGCAGACGAAAAAAGAGATAAAAAGCGCGAGTAACGATGAAGAGGCAGGAGACCTAAGAGCCAAGCTCTATATTTTAAAAAAGCTTCTTGAGAGAGTTTAGTTTTTTAGATTTCTTCTTTAGGCTCTGAGAAGTAGTAGCCTTGAGAGTAGTCGATGCCCAGTTCTTTTACGATCTTAAATATCTCTTCGCTCTCTACATACTCTGCAATGGTTTTCATCCCAAGTTTTTTTGAAAACTCAACTATAGTTGAGACGACTAGATATGCGTTTTCGTCTTTATCTATATTTTTTATTATCGAGCCGTCTATTTTTAGATAATCCGCTTTTAATTTTATAAGATATTCAAAGTTGCTGTATCCGGTTCCAAAGTCATCTATGGCGATTTTGCAGTTATACTTTTTAACTTCGCCTATAAAGTTCATAACGCCTTCAAAGTTCTCCATATATTCAGACTCGACTATCTCAAATACGACTCTTGGCCCTATGTCGTATTTTTTTAACATAGAGAGAATGTACTTAGATATCTTAGGCTCAACTATATCAAGAATTGAGAGGTTTATGGAGAACTCCACATCTTTTTCTTTAAACATCTCAAATGCCTGATAAAGAACGGTTTTTGTAATGTCAAAATACTGTCTGGTCTGTTTTGCAACCTCAAGGAAGAAGAACGGAGCCACGACCCTTTCGCCGTCCATCATTCTTACCAGACACTCATACTTCTCATAAGAGAGATCTGAGTTTTTGACTATCGGCTGATAGTAAGTAGTTATGTTTTTTTCTTTAAGTGCGTTAGAGAGTTTTCTTGTCCATGTGATGTTATTTTCGTATTGGCGGTTTAGAGAGATCTCTTCGCTGTAGACCAAGAAATCTACGTTGCTTTTTTTAGCAACATTGAGCGCCATATTTGCTGTTGAAAGAAGGTGCTCTTTATCTTCAAAGGAGATACCGCAGCTACAAGAGATCAGCATATCTTCATCTTTTATGGTAAATTTCTCTTTTATGGCAGCCAATATTTTTTTGACCTTTTCTATTAAGAGCTCTCTTGAGTAGTCTATCGCTATAGCTATGAACTCATCTCCCTGAAGTCTGTAAAATCTGAATTTGTCGTTTTGCAAAAAGAGGTCGTATATTTTATTCGCGGTGGATTTTATTATCATATCCCCAAACTGGTGTCCGTAGAAGTCGTTTATTTGTCGGAAGTTGTCTATGTTGAAGACTGCTACTGATATATTTTCTAACTCCTGCATATCGTAGTTTAGCCTGAACCTGTTCCCGCAGCCGGTTAGCGGGTCCGTCTTTGCGATTCTCTCAAACTCTTTTCTCTGCTCTATAATTTCTGTTATATCGAATTTTATGACAAGATACTCTACTATTTCGTCGTTTAGATCTTTAATAGGGACTATAGTGGTCTTTGCCCAGAAGTCTTTTCCTGATTTTGTTATGTTTTTTATTACGCCATGCCAGATACTGCCCTTTGAGACGCTCTCCCATATCTCTTCGCAACTCTCCGCCGTTGATTCAGAGCAGCCTATGGTAGCCTGATTTTTACCGACAAGTTCATTAAGCGTATATCCGGTTATCTCTAAAAACTTATCGTTCGCGTATGTAATGCGTCCCTCTTTATCTACTCTTGAAAGAATGGTGCTTGAGTCTATCGCTTTTTCATACTCTTTTGAGAGGTGCATAGAGCAGTCAAAGTTTTTTGTAGAGATCTTTAATTGGTTCTCAAAGTAGCTTGTTATCTCTTTTTGCTGCGTTATATCGGTTCTCATTCCAATGTACTCTACAATGTTGCCATCACTGTCCAGTATGGGGTTAATAATCGCTCTTAGCCAGTGAGAGGAGCCATCTTTTGAGAGATTTTTCATATCTCCGACCCACGGCTTTTTTAAATCTTTTATTGTGTGCCACAGGTCTGCAAATGTCTCTTTTTTCATATCGGGATGTCTCATGATATTGTGAGATTTTCCTATAAGTTCCTCTTTGGAGTAGCCGCTAAGTCTGCAAAACTCGTCGTTTACATAGGTGATTATGCCGTCCGCATCCGTCTTTGAGACTATAAAACTTCCGTCAACGGTTGATTTGTACTGTTCCAAAAGAGCTTGAGAATTGCCGTACTCTTTTTCTAGGCTGTCGGCAGAAAAGAGTATCTTTCTAACTATAAGTATCATTAAAAATGTGACGACAATGGCGGATATGACCAAAAATGCAATAAGAGTTATAAGTTTGTAGGAGGTAAAATCGAGTTTATCGTTGATGAGTGCTTTTACGTCGTTAAAGAGTCTGTCTTCTACCTTTTTTAAAAGGTTTATGGTCTGTGTAGATTTTTCAAACCAGTATGAAGGTTCTACTCCCAGATCTGCCTCATATCTATTTTTTGCAATAAGATTTATCATACTAAATGTTTCATCTACTACTTCGCCTCTGTAGGTATCATAGTAAAAGTTCAGAATGTCCATAGGTGCTGTAGTCTTAAAGTTGTTTGTTTCAAGAGCATATATTCGCAGATTCTCTTTAAATGCAGTAAAAGGTTCATCCAAATACTCTTTGCTTGTAAATAGCTCTACCAATATAGCTCTGGTCTGTCCTAAAGACTCTTTTGCCGATGAGAGATAGCTGTATGATTGAATATAGTTTCTGTTCTCCAGGTCGTCCATCTGCGCAGGAGTGGATTTTATAAGGTCAAGGAAAAATG
>JBFEYZ010000164.1:0-3485 GCA_041561855.1 Sulfurimonas sp.
AGAGGGAAACGCCTGGCCCCATTCCGAACCCAGAAGCTAAGCCTCTCATCGCTGATAATACTGCACCTTTCAGGTGTGGAAACGTAGGTCGCTGCCTAGTTGATCATTTCTTCTACTAATCTAATCAATCATTTTAAACTATTAAAACAAATCACTCAATCAAACTATATAATTAAATCTCTTAATCAGTTAGCAACGGTTTTTCAATGTTCCATCTATGCTCAATATTGTGCATATTTACTCTATTTAATCTATCTAAAAAATACTCTCTTGCGACCTCTTTAGCACCAAGGCGCTTTAGATGATCCGTCGGTACTTGACAATCTATGAAATCATAACCCCAATATTTTAGGTGTTTAACCAAAACTGCATAAGCAGATTTTGATGCATCGCTTACGAGAGAAAACATAGATTCTCCGCAAAAAACTTTTCCTACAACAACTCCATATAACCCACCTACAAGTTCTCCATCTTTATAGCTCTCAACGCTGTGTGCCATACCCATACCGTGAAGAAGAGTGTAAGCTTCTATAATATCATCTTGTATCCAAGTGCCGTTTTGATTATCTCTTTTTACAGTGCTGCACTGTTTTATGACCTCTGTAAAGTTAACATCAAATTTATACTCAAATTTTTTCATGCTTTTTTTTAGAGAGCGGCTTAGTTTGAAATCATCTAACTCCATAATGAGTCTAGGATCTGTTGACCACCATATGATCGGGTCATCTTTTCCGTACCACGGAAATATGCCGTTTTGATAGGCACGAATAAGTCTGGAGGGATTTAAGTCGCCTCCCCAAGCGACTATGCCGTCCTCGTTTGCACTGCTTGGATCAGGGAATACTAAATTGTATTTGTTTATCTGGGGTATATTCAATCTAATTCTTTAAATTTTAAAATCAACTTTTTATTAAAAGAGACATTAACGCTTCCGCCATTTTTTAGTTTGCCAAATAGTATCTCATCGCTGAGTTTGTTTGTGATATTGTCTTGAATATATCTTTTAACAGGTCTCGCACCCATCTCAGAAGAGTAAGCGCTCTGAGCAATAAACTCTATAGCTTTTTCAGAGAGTTTTACGTTGATCTTTTTCTTTTTTAATTCACCGTTTAACTCATCAATAAACTTTTCTACAATACCTTTTACAATCTCTTCATTAAGCTTAGAAAATTCTACAACTGCATCAAGCCTGTTTCTAAACTCAGGAGTAAAAAAGAGCTTAAGTTCCTCATTTTTTGAAAGCGAATCGTCTTTGTTAAAACCCATTACGCTTCTGGCAGTTGCACCTACGTTTGATGTCATTATCATTATGACGTTTTGAAAATTAGCTTTATATCCGTTATTGTCGGTCAGAGTCGCATTATCCATGATCTGAAGTAAAATATTTACAAGATCAGGATGTGCTTTTTCAATCTCATCTAGAAGCAAAACGGTATAAGGGTGTCTTTTTATCGCTTCAGTCAAAAGTCCGCCCTGCTCATACCCAACGTAGCCGGGAGGTGCTCCTACCAGACGGCTTACGGCATGTTTTTCCATATATTCGCTCATGTCGAATCTCTCAAAATTTATACCAAGAATCTGACTAAGGGATAGTGCTAGTTCTGTCTTGCCGACTCCTGTAGGGCCTGAGAATAGAAATGAAGCGATAGGTTTGTTTTGTGGAGTAAGACCTGCTTTTGATATTTTTATGGCTTTTGCAACTTCTGCGACTGCCCTGTCTTGTCCTATGACTTTTTTACGTAAGTTCTCCTCTAGATTTGCTAGAGAGAGCGTCTCGTCATTGGTCACTTTTGAGCTTGATATCCCTACAATTTTTGAGATCGTGTTCTCGATATCAAGCGCGCCGACTACTCTTTTTTTCTTATTTTTAAGATGAAAGGATGCAGCCGTCTCATCTATGAGGTCAATCGCCTTGTCTGGTAAAAATTTGTCCGTAATGTATCTTTTTGACAAGTCTATTGCGGTTTTTAGAGCTTTGTCCGTAAATGTTACATTGTGATGCTCTTCATATTTGCTCTTTAGTCCCTTTAATATTTTATATGTTGTTTTAGCAGACGGTTCATTTACATCTACTTTTGAGAATCTTCTGCTGAGAGCCTTGTCTTTTTCAAAACCGTTTCTGTACTCTGCAAAAGTAGTTGCACCCATACACTTTAGTTCGCCTGATGCAAGGGCTGGTTTTAGCTGGTTTGCCGCATCCATTGTCCCGCTTGTCGCACCTGCACCTATTAGTGTATGTATCTCATCGATAAAAAGAATGGCATTAGGGATAGATTTTAGCTCATCCATAACGCCTTTTAAGCGTTTTTCAAAATCTCCTCTGTATTTTGTGCCTGCAAGCATTGCGCCAAGGTCAAGTGCGTAAAGTTCTGTATTTTGTATGATAGGAGGAACTTTGTGAGCGACTATATTTAGTGCCAAACCTTCTGCAATAGCTGTTTTTCCTACACCCGCCTCTCCTACTAAAATAGGATTGTTTTTCTTTCTGCGGCACAGTATCTGCGTAACTCTTTGTATCTCGTCGTCTCTGCCGATTACAGGATCAATTTTGCCTTCTTTTGCTTTTTGAAGCAGATTAATAGAGTATTTTTCAAGGTAGGAATCACCCTCTTTCAGGTTCTCTTTCTCGTTGGTATGTGAAATAACTTCTAAAATATCAAGTCTTGAAATATGGGACTCTTTTAGAAGCGCATATGCAAACGAGTTTACTTCATCGTAGATAGCTACAAGCAAGTCTCCTATATCTGCGCTCTGTTGACCTGAGCCTTGGATATGTTTTATCATTCTCTCAATCAGTCTTGAGAGTGCAAGACTCTCAAAGGGCTCTTCTTCTATATTTTGTGGAAGGGTACCTATATGTGTGTCTATATAATTTTTCATAAGCTCTTTCATTTTGCTTACATCACCGCCGCACGCAAATATAATTTTTGCACCTTCGGCAGAGTTTAATATCTGATAAAAGACGTGTTCAATTGTTATGTACTCATGTCTAAGCTCTTTTGCATAAAGAATAGATTTTTGAAAAACTTCGTTTAATGTATAACTTATCACTACTCTTCCTCCATTTCTGCTCTGAGAGGAAATCCACTCTTTCTGGCTTTTTTGTGTACTTGCATTACCTTTGTTTGTGCGATCTCATGAGTATATACTCCGCATACGCCTTTGTCTTTTTTATGAACTTCTAGCATTATAGCTTCCGCCTCTTGAAAGCTCTTATGGAATATGCTCATCAGTACATCTATGACAAAGTCCATAGATGTATAGTCGTCATTTAAAATTAATACTTTATATCTTTTTGGGTATTTCAGCGATATTTCACTGACGGCCTCTAACTCTGTATTTGTTGCCATAATTTTCCTATAATATTTACCTTTAGTAATTAAAAAATTATAACAAAATAGAGACAACTATGACGAAACGTATTTTCGTAACCGCTACTAATACAAATATCGGCAAGACATATACGACAAAACTGCTTCTTAGGG
>JBFEYZ010000165.1:0-3339 GCA_041561855.1 Sulfurimonas sp.
AAAAAAGCGACTCTCTTTAGAGAAAAAGAGATCTCAGAGAAAAACATATTCAAAAAAGAGGAGAGAGAACTGCTGGCACTGACGATCTCTCTTCATGCGCACAATAAAAGAAAAAATATAAATGCAACTACAAAAAGTGAACTTGCCATCAACAAGTCAAATATCTTGGGCTTTAGCACTACGCCGGAACAAGAGAGCGATAAAAAAACGGTGCTTACAAATGCGGCAAAGAATATCTCTATCTTGCTAAAAGATGGTTTTGACAAACTCTAGTCAAAAAAGGATAAAGAAGATGATCACAAAAGAAAAGTTCTCCGTACTGCCCATATCATCCCTGTTTTTTGCAATAGGGTTTTTGGCTATCGGGTATGGGATGATATTGACTTTTATTGGTGTTCATCTAAAAGAGAGTGGTTCAAGCAACATAACCATCGGTCTTATCAACGCATCTTTTTTTCTGGGTGCCATAGGCGCTTCTATCTTTAGCCAGAAAATAATATCCAACGTTGGGCATATAAGAAGTTTTGCTACGTTTGCCTCTATTATGATCATAGGTTTTTTAGGACACAGCCTATACTTTAATGAGCTGTTTTGGGCGATTTTAAGACTACTGTCGGGTTTTGCATACTATGGACTGCTCATAATACTCGAGAGCTGGCTTAATGAAAAAAGCTCAGTATCGCACAGAGGAAAGATCCTTGCCATATACACGATAACATTTTATCTATCTGCGGCAATCGGTCAGCTTCTGCTGAATATCGGCGATCAAAGCGGTTCTGTCTTTTTTGTCATCGGTTCTATTTTGGTTCTTTTTTCAGTTATATTTATCTCAATGACAAAAATAAAAGAGCCTCGCTTGGAGCCCTTTGAGAGATACAGCCTCCCTAAGATATTCAGTATTGCCCCTTTGGCGCTTGCAAGCAGTTTTATCGGAGGTTTTTTTGTTGGAGGTTTTTTTACGATGATACCTGTTTTTATCGTTGAGACATTTCACTCCATCCAGACTGTATCAATCTTTATGACTGTTACCATCATAGGCGCCCTGCTTTCTCAGTGGCCCATAGGAATACTCTCCGACAAGCTCGGAAGAAGAAAGATGATAGCATTTAGCAGTTTTTTCATCACTCTTGTATCTGTCGGGTTTTTGCTATCCGCTTATGATGAAAACTACTTCTATTTTTTGGGAGCGCTTCTCGGGGTCGGGATCTTCTGCCTCTACCCTTTGGCAGTGGCACGGGCAAATGATGTCGTAGATGAGAACAAGAATATCATTGAGATAAGCAGAACCCTGCTTTTTGCCTATGGTATGGGCTCTTTTGCGGCACCGCTTGTTATAGGGGTTGGAACGTACCTTTTTGATGATTTTATATTTATCGCTTTTTTAATTATGAGCCTTTTTCTAGGTTTCTACGCTCTCTCAAGAGAGAGGGTGGCAGATGAAAATATGAGCGTCTTTGTCAATATACCGAGTATATCCGGTGCGGAATCTGCTACGCTTGACCCAAGAGGAGAGAGCGCTTAACTTCTCTCTTTTGTCATATAGATAAGCACCGAGAGAGACAAGATAAAAAGAGATGTCCCTATCATCAGATAAAGTGCGTTTAACATTTTGTCATGGTTTTCTATGGCTATCTTAAAAACAACCATAAGCGTCTCTATTGAGAGCGCTATAAGAATAGTCACCAGAAATTTTGTAAGTGTTCTTATCTCGATCTTTGCATTTTTTATATAGCTCTTGAAGTAAACTTCCTGTTCCAAAATAGTTTTGGCGAGATCAAATATCGCAAGCCCGAGAGTCGCTGCGATTATAGGCTTGAAAATAGTATCGATGCTTAGTTTTGACGCCATAAGATTTGTAAAAAAATCGCTTCCCGCATAAAATATAGCCGCACCTGATAGAAACATCATAAAGTATCCCGCAAACACATAAAATAGTTTAGTTACATTGCTAAAAAAACTATCCTTTTCTATCAGCCCCAGCCTCTCCAGCACCATCTCAAGTCTCAAATCCATGAAAACGATACTTGAACCCTCTTTTTTAGAGACCGTTATACAGATGTTTGATGTAGCCGAACTCTGGTAGGGCTGAGCGAAAGCGAAATCGTTCTCTTTTATCTCCAATCTCTCAAGCAGATAACTTCTGTCTTTGTCTCTTTCACTCTCGTCTACTCTGTATTTAAAGATATTTGCCGATGTCTGCGTTTTTGTATTACTGTCAACTACATAGACAAGCTCCAGCGATGGAAAAGTACTAAATAAGATCTTAAAATTGTTATCTTCATGAGCACAAAGAGGTGCGAGGTTTTCTATGCTCTCTTCTATAAAAGCTTCTATTTTTTTCTTGTTTTGTGCATATATCTCCATATACTCTTTCATACCAAAACCTCCATATTTAACTTATTTATTATAACCTTCTCAAATCTCTGGCGATTATCTTTAGTGCCTAAATAATCATCAATTTATGCTAATATATATACTATTTTGATAAAAAGGCTTTTTTATGAAATATATACGATTTTTCAACGAGCTTAACATCGATGACATTGCAATAGTCGGCGGTAAAAACGCTTCGCTTGGAGAGATGTACCAAAATCTGACTCCAAAAGGAGTGAATATACCAAACGGTTTTGCTACGACGAGTGAAGCGTACTGGCTTCTTTTACAAGAAAACGGTATAAAAGATGAAATAGCCTCCATCTTAAGTGATCTGGATATACAGGACACAAACAATCTTCAAGAGCGAGGACTTAAAGTCCGCAATCTAATTCTAAAATCACGGCTTCCAAAAGCTCTTACAGATGAACTAAAAGAGGCATACAAAACTCTCTCCAACGAGTACGGCAAAGATACCGTTGACGTAGCCGTTCGCTCTTCAGGAACGGCAGAGGATCTTCCTGATGCCTCTTTTGCGGGGCAGCAGGAGACCTTTTTAAATGTCGGAAGCGAAGATGAACTTTTAGATAGCGTCTTAAGATGTTTCGCTTCGCTCTTTACCGATCGTGCCATCAGCTACCGTACAAGCCGCTCATTTAGCCACTTCAAAGTAGCTCTCTCTGTCGGCGTGCAGAAGATGGTGAGAAGCGACATCTCCTCAAGCGGGATCATGTTTACCATAGACACGGAGAGCGGCTCAAAGAATCTCATACTAATAAACTCCATCTGGGGTCTTGGTGAAAACGTAGTAAGCGGGCGCGTCAATGCAGATGAGTTTTTTGTCTTTAAACCTACACTTAAAAACGGTAAAAAGACCATACTCAAACGCTCTTTGGGAAGCAAAAAAGAGAAGATGCTCTACGATAAAAAATCACGTACCGTAAATATTGCGACTACAAAAGAGGA
>JBFEYZ010000166.1:0-3307 GCA_041561855.1 Sulfurimonas sp.
AGCTTGGCAGCAGAATAAGAACTTTAAGTGGCTTCTTACAGGTCAATCTTATGATGCTAAAGACGGTAAAAACTATGCAGGATCAACTAAACCTGACTGGGATAGCGTTATGCTAACCGCTGAAGTTCATTGGTAAGATATACTTAAGTTAATTTCTCCCTCCCCTCTTTTTCTCCTAAACATAAAGCCTTTCGGGGCTTTATAACTTTTGTGACAACATATTTAATAAAATCTTAAAGATATGACAGATAGAATAAATAAGAATTTATTTGCCGGAGTTTATATGCTTAAGAGAGTGGCTTTAGCAGTGTTAGGTGCTTTTTTATTCATATCCTGCTCTTCTGAGCACAATCATAAGTTGAAAATTTCGGCTACCACATGGATAGGTTACACGCCGCTCTTTTACGCAAAAGAGATGGGATGGCTTGAACCTCTAAACATAAAACTTCTAAACGTCTCCTCTCTTAGTGAAAATATGTATCTATATAAAGCCGGAAATGCCGATGCTTATGTCGGAACGCAGTATGAGTACAACATCTTAAGCAAAGAGGATTCGACGCTTATTCCTATAATGCTCTTTGACAAGTCTCACGGCGGGGATGTTATTATGAGCAACAGATCTATTGAAGAGCTTATAAACACAAGCGATAAGATCGACGCATATCTGGAGATGGACTCCATAAACTACACTCTTCTTGAGGATTTTCTAAGAAAGAGCGGTATAAAAGAGGAGAAAATAAACTATATAAATGAGGACCAGGCAACAATATCGACGCTAAAATCAATTGTTTCGGATAAACCTACAATCGTAGTCACATACTCTCCTTATGATGCAGAAATCCAAAAGAAGGGTTTTGTGAATATAGCATCTACAAAAGATGAGTTTGAACTTTTGGTCGTAGATGCGATGTTTACTACAAAAAAAATGCTTCAAGAGCACAGAGGTCAGTTTGAGGGGCTTAAAAAGGCAGTAGACAGAGCGGTTATCGAGCTTCATAAAAACCCAAGAGAGTTTTATGAGAAGGTAAAACCGTATATATTAGAGATAAAGTATGATGAATTTAGAGACTCACTAAACAACATTATATGGATAAACGAGTCTATGCCTCAAAAGTTAAAAGATAGAATAAAGAGAACAGATTTTCCAATAGAAGATCTGATATAAGATGTTTATGAGCATACAAAAATTTATATTTTCGGTGATTGCAGCGATCTTTAGCGTGGTTTATATATTCTTCTTTTATTACCATTTTGAACAGCAGGAAAAAACTGCATCTGCAATACTCAGAGCGATAAATTCACAGATGCTTGAGACAAGCTATCATCTCTCAAAAGAGATTAAAAGTATAAATGATGTCGCTTCTCTTCGCGCAATGCTTGACAGGATCGCTTCAAATGGCGACTTTATAGACTCTATATTTATACACGATGAAGATGAGATACTTGTCTCAACTGATCCGTTCCGTCGCAAGACTATCTCGACGAACCTTATATTCAGCAATGGGCTCTCTGCGTATGATAAACTGGAGCAGATAGAAGCGATAGAAGAAGATATAAGATTTTACGAGGGTAAAAAGGCAACGGTGCTGAAGCTTACTTTTGTTTTGGATAAAGATGAGATAGCACTCTATTTTAGTGAAAGAAAGTCTAAGTTTCTGCTCTATTTCGGTGTCGCTCCTATATTTGTCTTTATCTTTTTGTGGTTTCTTTTACGTAGCTGCATTGCCAAACCGCTTGAGAGGCTACGTCAGTTTGCATACTATCAAAGCGATATACCAAAAGCCTTTAGGTTAAAAGAGCTTGAGATCATACGATATTCTATGGTGCAGACTTTTCAAAGGCTTGAAAATGAAAAAAAAGAGCTCTATGAAATGGCAAGAACGGATATGCTCAGCGGGCTCGCAAACAGGAATGCTTTGGAAGAGTATGCTAATCGCTTGATTTCAAACTCTTCCCGTGAGAAAAAAGAGTTTGCATTTTTGTTTGTAGATCTTGATAACTTTAAAGATATAAACGACTCTTTAGGGCATAACGTAGGGGATGAACTCTTAAAAAAGATAGCTTCTATGGTTAGCGAAGCCCTTCGTTCAAATGATTTTGTAGCTCGTGTAGGCGGAGATGAGTTTGTAGTTATAGTAGAGAAGTATAGCTCTATTATGGAGTTGACGGCAATTGTGGAGAGGATACAGAATTACTTGGCTCAGACGTGGGTTATTCAGACTCATCCTATAAGTGTCGGAAGCAGTATCGGGATAGCTTTTTATCCAAAAGACGGCAGAGATCTTATCTCTCTTATGAAAAACTCAGATATTGCCATGTATGAAGCAAAAAACAGAGGGCGCGCAAGATATCATTTCTTTACCGAGGAGCTTAATAAAAGAGTTCAGGATGCTATATCGCTTGATAAAAATATGAGAAAGGCGCTGGAAAATGATGAATACCAGCTCTATTACCAGCCAAAGGTAGATATTAAAAGCGGCGCTATTACAGGTGCTGAAGCGCTTATTAGATGGGTGAGCCCGACAAAAGGTGTCATTTCGCCAGATGTATTTATCTCCCTTGCAGAAGAGAACGGTTTTATAAATGAGCTTGGATGGTGGGTGCTGCGAGATGCGATAAGACAGCATAATATTTGGAGAAAAAAAGGGATTGATATTCCTATCTCTATAAACGTATCCGCAAAACAGCTCTTGGAAGAGAACTTTATAGGTGAATTTAAAAAGCTCTTAGATGACAACAGCGTAGAGTCAGGAAAAATTGATATTGAGATTACCGAGTATCTGTTTTTGCAGCATAGCGAAGCGAATTCAAAGATACTTCATGAGCTTCATGAACATGGAGTTACAATATCTTTGGATGATTTTGGAACTGGTTACTCATCACTGTCGTATCTTAAGAGGTTCCCGATAGATAATCTTAAAATAGACAAAGCCTTTATAGATGATTTTGACAGCAAGCGAGGTTCTATATTTGTCGAGACAATCGTCAAGATGGGGCAAACGCTAAATATGGGCGTTATTGCGGAGGGCGTGGAGCATAAAGAGCAGGTTGAGTATCTAAGCAAAATAGGATGCGACCAATATCAGGGCTACTACTTTTCAAGACCTCTTAGCGCGGATGATTTTGAAACTCTTTTTTTTAAGCAGAGCAAATAAGCAAAAATACTCTATTAATACAATATAAACATCATTTTGGATAAAATATCAAAATTTTTATGTAGTAATTATTGGAGAAATGAATGAATGCTGCCAAATATATTTGGATGAATGGTAAGTTTGTTGCATGGGATGATGCGAAAGTTCACGTG
>JBFEYZ010000167.1:0-3297 GCA_041561855.1 Sulfurimonas sp.
AGCAAGATGTCAAAGTCGTTAAATAGCCTTACCATTTCGTCTAGCTCTTTGCGTCTGTGCGAAAAGTAGGTTGTACGGTTTGGAGATGTTACGATAACCTCTGCACCGGTATCTGAGAATTTGTAACTGTCTTTTCCTTCAACATCAAAACGAGCCTTATCTTTCGGGTCATGCTTGATAATCGCAACCTCTTTTTTAAAGTCGTGAATAAGTTTTCTGGCAACTTTTAAAATAAGTGTCGTTTTTCCGCTGTTTGACGGACCGGTAAATGCAACTGCTAATCTTTTTTTCAATCTTATTACTTTGTGAAAATTTAAGTGATTATACAAAATAGTCGTTAAAAGCTTGTTTAATAAGATATAATTCTACGATTATTTAGAGGAATTTGTATGAAAACTTTTTTTACTATTTTAACTTTTTTAACGATTTTTAGCGGCTGTTCAAGTAAAGATGCTTTTTTTGGATTTGATATGGATAAATCTCAAAAATTAAGCGCTTCAAGCCTACAAAGCTCAAAAATAGTATCAAAAAACTCAGAAGTAAAAGGTACGATCTCCGTTATATATCTAAATGAAGTATATCCGAAATCATTTAATCATGATGAGTATTTTTACGTATTTATTTTTACAAAAGAGCCAAAGAAGCTTTATGACCCAAAAGAGCCTTCTGAGTCTGATATGATGCTAAAATTAAACTCGGAGCTGCCGATCAAAGTTGAAAGACTTCCTGCAGACAACAGATTCTCTCATCTTGTAGACACTAAAAATGAGTGGAACCAATACTATCTGGTTGCTTTTAAGCGCTCAGACAGTATATCTCTTATCCTAGAAGATTCTGATTCTTCCTCAACGGTTATAAAGTATAAAAAAGAGTAGGGTGCAACTGCTCTTTTAAAGAGCGCGTAAAATTGAACCAAGCAGGACGCTTATTACCTGCAGTCCTATAATTATAATCAGCGGTGCCAAATCCAATCCATTAAAATTTGTTCTTATATACCTTCTAACCAAGGAGTAAGCAGGGTTAGTTACTCTATACAGAAACTGAACTATCGGATTAAACGGATCTGGATTAACAAAACTAAGAAGAGCCGTTATAATAACAACCCACATATATATATTTATAAGGGTAAGAGCTATAGCCCCCAGCCCCTGTACTATATCTATTAAAATGCTCATTTTACGATCTCACCTATGTAATTTTTTATATATTTATAGACCAAAGCAATATCAGGACCATATTCTGCCCCAGTTAAAAGAAGTCTTAGAGGTTTAAAAAAATTTTGATCATTTAACCCTGATTCTTTCATGATATGGCTTTTAAAATCCTCATACTCTTCAAAGTAGGGCGCATTTGTAATAGCCTCCGATATTGTTTTTGCGGCCTCTGCAAACTCTTTTGGCATCTCTTTTTTTGCAAAAATAGCACCTATTTTTGATTTTAACTCTTTTGTAGTTGAAACTTCCTCGAGATACACGCGTGCCAGTTCGCCAATATCGGCATCTGCAAAACCAACATATCTGGAGAGTTCTTTTGTATCGAGATCTCTTAGGTGCTCTTTGTTTATATCTCTTAACATCTCAATATCAAAACACTCAGAAGATTTTGATATATTTTTCAAATCAAACCACTCTATAGCATCTGCTAAATGAAATATCTCTTTTGGTGGTTTATTCCCAATCAACACAAGATAATTAGCAATAGCTGACGGTATATAACCCTCTTCAAGAAGCCTTTTAACGCTTAAGGCTTTATTCTCACCAACTATGGCAGGTAGATGGGCATATTCAATCTTTTTTTCATAACCAAGCGATGTTCGGATCAGATCCTCTTTGGGTGCATCGCTAATCTGTTCTTCATCACGAATGATTAAAGATATATCGCTGAGCATATCATCAATTCCGCAAGCGAAACTATAAGTAGGCGTCTTATCTTCTCTCATTATAATGAAACTCTCTGTATCTTCGGGCATGTAAATCATCTCGCCCTTGATATGGTCTTTTATTACTATCGGTGCTTCTGATCTTTTTATTCTAACAGTAAATGGATTTTCATTGTCTATTACAAGTTCTGCAGGCAAATTTCTGCATGCATCATCATATCTGTATGTTTCTTTGTTATTTTTGGCTTCTTCTCTCTTTTTTTCAAGCCACTCTGGCGAACAAAAACAGTTAAACGCCTTAGCCTCATGCAAAAGCTGCAGAGCCATCGCTGCATGAAAACGGAAATTTTGGCTTTGGTAGACAACCTGGGAGTAACCAATGCCGAAAAGTTCCAAAATACCAAGTATCTCTTCATCTTTTCCCTCTATGTTTCTCTCTTTATCCATGTCTTCTATGCGAACGATTAAATCTTCACCTCTCTGCTTTGAGACAATATAGTTAAACAGGGCAATCCTTAAATCACCAATGTTCATATCGCGAGTAGGGCTGGATGCGAATCTTAGCATTTCTATTCCTGCATAATGTAATTTTTGAATTCTATCAAGTTTTAGCTAAGGAAGTTCTTTGTTTAAAAAGCGATGAGATCGGGGGAAATTGAGCTATAAGCTCCGATTTGATAGAATTCAATTCATAATACGAGTTTTAAAATTAAAGGTTTAGTAATAATGAGCGAGCACAAAGATTTTTTACGTACAATAGTTGAAAAAGACCTAAAAACAGGCAAATACAAAAATATTATAACAAGATTTCCTCCTGAGCCAAATGGCTTTCCTCATATTGGACACGCTAAATCCATAGCTATTAATTTCGGTATTGCACGCGATTATAACGGTTACTGTAACCTTAGAATGGACGATACAAACCCGACTACCGAAGATACAAAGTATGTTGATGCACTTAAAGATGCCGTTGAGTGGCTTGGGTTTGAGTGGAAGGATGGCGTACGCTACACATCTGATTATTTCGACAAACTTTACGAATACGCTATTGAGCTTGTTAAAATGGGTAAAGCTTATGTTGACAGCTTGGATGAAGAGACTATGCGCGAATACCGCGGTACTGTAACAGAAGCGGGAAAAAGAAGCAAATTTGCCCAAAGAAGCGTAGAAGAAAACCTGGACCTTTTAGAGAGAATGAAAAACGGCGAGTTTAAAGATGGTGAACATGTCCTTCGTGCCAAGATCGATATGTCCGCGGCAAATATGAAAATGCGTGATCCTCTTTTATACCGTATACGTCATGCACACCACTATAGAGCAGGGGACAAGTGGGCAATCTACCCTATGTATGACTTTGGACACTGTCTCTCTGACTATATCGAAGGTGTGACTCACTCTATCTGTACGTTAGAGTTTGA
>JBFEYZ010000168.1:0-3289 GCA_041561855.1 Sulfurimonas sp.
AATAAAGACAAGCCAATATACCGCATGTATAGTCTTTTGAAAATATAGAAGTATGATAGGGTAGGTAAATATCCATAGATGCTTAAGGTCGCTTGGCTCACCTGTATAAATAAGAAACAAAAACAAAAAGGTATATTGCAGCGTCATGGTCATTGCAAAAAACTCAAAAAAATGGCGATATTTTCTGAGGGCAAAAAACATTATAAAATTCATAAATAAAAGAGTAATCTCTATGGGAATAAAACCGGATATATCTCTTATATAGTTTCCGATTATTCCATATACCAGCCCTCCTGCGGAGAGCAATATACCGATGTTTACCATCTGGTATCTGTTTTTTAGATCCTGTTCAGCCTCATCAAAATCCCATCCGCTTGTAAAAAAACCGTCCAGTTTAAACATTGATAATCACCTCTTTTATGGCAGATAAACTTTATTTAAAAGTTCATTATACTCGCTTTTTGCATCACTCTCTAGCGTTATGCCCCCGCCGCTTTTATAGATATATCCATCTTTAGTTTTCTCGACAAATCTTATCATTACAGCACTGTCAAATGTTTTGCCGTCATAGACACCGAACACTCCGCTAAAGTAGCCTCTCTCATAACCTTCAACCTCGTCAATTATATCTAAAGTGCTCTTTTTCGGTGTTCCGCTTATACTTCCGGCAGGAAGGAGAGAGTTTAAAATATCTCCTATTTTAGTATGCCAATCACTACCAACATCTCCGCTTATATGTGAACTTACATGCAGAAGTTTTTTATCGCCTGCCTCTATTTTTGTTATATATCTAAACTCCTCGACTTTAACATCTTTTGCCATTATAGAGAGGTCGTTTCTTAGCAAATCTACTACCATAACATGCTCTGCCGTCTCTTTTGGATTGTTTAAGATAAGTTCTTTGGCATTTGGTATCGAGGCATCGATTGTCCCCTTCATAGGAAAAGTAGCTATCTTGGAGCCTTTTATTTCAATGAACTGTTCAGGAGAAAAACAGACAAACTCATCTCTGTATCTAAGCTTATAGCGTGCATTTGCACATCTGAACATCTCTTTTAGGGAAAGTTCGCTCTTGACTTTTGTAGGCTGTGTGAGATTTAAAAGATAAGTATCGCCCGCTTTTATCCTCTCTATTACGGAATCAAATTTTTTTTTATACTCTTTAAAAGGGAGTGTCTGCTTATAAAAAAAGTCTGCATGCGGTTTTATAGTATAATTTTTTTCTATTACGTATTCAACATCACACGCACCAAGTTCGCTAAGAGGAATGACTTCTAGGTTTTTTGCTCTAAAGTCTGATATAAATAAAAACGGTTCCCTCTTTTTTCCAAGGGAGTTTAGATCGTCAAACGTCATAAATAAGTTTTTTAAGCACTGCCATTCTAATTGCCACGCCGTTTGAAACCTGCTCTAAAACTTTGCATCTCTTGTCTGCCAAAAGTGCGTCGCATATATCTATATTTCTATGAACAGGTCCGGGATGAAGCAAAGCAATATCCCTATCTCCCAAAAGTTCGGTCGTTATGCAAAAATCACTTGCGTAGTCTTTTAAAGATGCGTATGTCTGGGAAGAGTGTCTCTCGGTCTGTGTTCTTAAGCTCATGATGGCATCTACTTCATCAATAATCTCTTTTAAAAAATGTGTACTTCTTAGCTCTGTCTTTGGCAAGAACTGCGGAGGCGCAACTAAAATTACCTCCATCCCGAACCTTCCAAGCAGTTCAATATTTGAATTTGCAACTCTTGAGTTTTTTATATCCCCTACAATCGCTATCTTTTTTCCGCTTACATCTCCAAAATGCTTCTTAAGCGTAAAAAGGTCCAAAAGTGCCTGGGTTGGATGTGCATGAGCACCGTCTCCTGCATTTATGATCGAAGCGTTGGTATGATTTGAGAGAATTTTAGGAACACCGGAGTTTTGATGCCTGACTATTATGGCATTTGGGCTCATAGCATCGAGATTCATTGCAGTATCTACTAATGTTTCGCCTTTTTTAGTAGAGCTGTTTGCAACATCTAGGTGCACAACCTCTGCTCCAAGCCTCTTTGCGGCTATCTCAAAAGAACTTCTTGTTCTTGTGGAATTTTCAAAAAAAAGAGTGACAATGATCTTATCTTCTAAGATCTTATCAAGCTTTGCGCCCTCTTTGATACTTTTGCCAAACAAGTCGGCATCTTGTAAAATTGCCTCTATCTCTTTAACCGTAAAGTCTGCAGTCGTAGTTAAATGTTTCATAACACTCTTTTTTAAAATAATTTATAAATTATACAAGACATCGCATATAATATCAATATCATCGGATACTTTTAAAACCCTAAAATCTGTTTTTAGAAAGTATGGCTCAGATATTTTAGAAAAGCTCTCGCCATCCTCTTTGCAGTTAAATGCCACTACGTGATCTATTTTTCTATCTTCCAGAGCTTTTTTGCTAAGCAGCGTATCATTTATGCAGCCTAAAGAGCAGTGAGTAACAAGCAGTGCAGCTGCACCCAGCTTCTGTATCAGATCAATCATCATATGCTTATCGTCAATAGGAACGTAAAGTCCGCCCGCACCTTCAATGATGATGATATCACAAAAGGCTTCGAGCTCCTCTATTTTTGTCAATATTTTTTTCAGATCAAGCGGCTTGTTATTAGATGCTACATAAGGAGCCGCCGCCACCTCATATATGATTGGTGCAATATCTTCAGCCTCCAAATGCCATAGCTTGGTGTTTAGCTCTTTTAGAGTCTCCAAAAGCTCCTCGGCATCTTCTGCATAGCCATTAACGACACCTGTTTCTATCGGCTTTATAACGCCTACTTTAAGGCCGCGGGAAGCATACTCCCTGAGAAGAAGTTTTGTAGTATATGTTTTGCCTATATTTGTATTTGTAGCGGTTACGAAAATTCGTTTCGTCATAGTTGTCTCTATTTTGTTATAATTTTTTAACTATTAAAGGCAATTATTATAGGAAAATTATGGCAACAAAGACAGATTTAGAGACCATCAGCGAAATATCGTTGAAATATCCTAAAAAATATAAAGTATTAATTTTAAATGACGACTATACATCTATGGACTTTGTCATAGATGTACTGATGAGTATATTCCATAAGAGCTTTCAAGAGGCGGAAGCTATAATGCTAGAAGTTCATAAAAAAGACAAAGGCGTATGCGGGGTATATACTCATGAGATCGCACAAACAAAGGTAATGCAAGTACACAAAAAAGCCAGAGAGAGTGGATTTCCTCTCAGAGCAGAAATGGAGGAAGAGTAGTGATAAGTTATACATTAAACGAAGT
>JBFEYZ010000169.1:0-3223 GCA_041561855.1 Sulfurimonas sp.
CCTTATAAGCCAAAAACTCTGCCTCCTCTTGATAACAACGAAAATATTTTTTCAACTTTGGAAAAAGAGGATATTTTACTCTACCACCCTTATGAGAGTTTTGACCCTGTTGTAAAACTAATTCAAGAAGCTGCAAAAGACCCAGATGTCGTATCTATCAAGATGACGCTTTACCGTTCAGGAACAGACTCTCCTATAGTTAAAGCTCTTATGAGTGCCAGCGAATCAGGCAAGCAGGTAACCGTTATGGTCGAACTTAAAGCAAGGTTTGATGAAGAGAACAACCTTATTTGGGCAAAAGCACTTGAAAAAGCGGGAGCGCACGTCATCTACGGCATAAAAGGTTTTAAAGTCCATGCCAAAGCGACACTTATTACAAGAAGAAAAAACGGCAAACTAAAACAGTATGCGCATCTAGGAACTGGGAACTACAACCCTTCCACATCAAAGGTATATACAGACATGAGCTATCTCACATCAAAAGATGAGATAACAAACGATATGACGAGGTTTTTTCACTTTCTAACCGGTTTTAGCAAAAAAGGCAAACTTAACGAACTATATATGTCGCCGTCTCAAATCAAACCGAAGGTACTGTCGCTTATACAAAACGAGACGAGAAAAAAGAGCGAAGGGCGTATAATCGCAAAACTGAACTCACTTGTTGACGATGATGTCATAAAGACGCTCTACAAAGCGAGTCAGGCAGGAGTAAAGATCGACCTCATAGTGCGCGGTATCTGCTGCCTAAAACCGGGGATCGAAGGCGTAAGCGAAAACATAAGAGTTATCTCAATCCTTGGAAAATATCTCGAACATGCCAGAACTTTTTACTTTAAAAATGACGAAGCAGGAGTCTATATCTCAAGTGCTGATTGGATGCCGAGAAACCTAATGAGACGTATAGAGCTTTTAACCGCCATAAAAGATAAAACCGCAAAAGAGAAGATAATTCAGATACTAGAACTTCAATGTGCGGACAACACTCTTGCACATGAGCTTCAGAGCGACGGTTCATACAAAAAAATAAAATCAGATGACGCAAAAGTCATAGACAACCATAAGTATCTGGAAGATTATGCAAATAAAATTTCCAAAGCCTCGACAAAAGAGAGTGCTCAATCGGTTAAAGAGCTCTCAAACAATATATTTACAAAGGATCTCTAATTATGCTGTACGATTTTAAAGATATGACGCCAAAGATCGGAAAGAACAGCTGGATAGCACCTTCTGCCGATGTCATAGGAGATGTCGAGTGCGGAGAGGATTGCTCTATCTGGTTTGGAACAGTTGTCCGTGGAGATGTTCACTATATAAAAATCGGTGATCGAGTAAGCATACAAGATTTAAGTATGGTTCATGTTACGCATCATAAAAAAGCGGACAGAAGTGACGGAAACCCTACTGTTATAGGTAACGACGTCACAATAGGACACCGCGTGATGCTTCACGGATGCACTATAGAAGATGCTTGTCTAATAGGGATGAGCGCGACAATACTTGACGGTGCTGTCATAGGAAAAGAGTCTATTGTTGGAGCGGGCGCACTTGTTACAAAAAACAAAGTCTTTCCGCCCCGCTCACTCATAATGGGAAGCCCGGCAAAAGTAATAAGAGAGCTAAGCGATGAAGAGATAAAAGAGCTTTATGCTTCTGCTTCGCGCTACGTAGAGTTTAAATCTCACTACCAAAAATAAGATGCCAGAATATTTTATATTTGCGGATATCCTCGGCATTACCGCTTTTGCCATAAGCGGCTTTTTAATTGCCATAAAGAACAATCTTGACATCTTGGGTATCTTAATAGCCTCAGCGCTTACCGCTCTTGGCGGAGGAATTATAAGAGATGCCATACTCAGTTCGCCTCCGTTCGCTTTTACCTCTTTATACCCTGCTCTAACGCTTATTGCTACGATTTTTGTTGCTTATGTATTTAAACTTTACAAAGAGAGTTCAATAGAGAGAAAATGGATGTTTGTAGTAAGCGACACAATAGGGCTTGTGGCATTTAGCATCACGGGAGCTCTTTTGGCAATAAATGCCGATTATAACTTTTTTGGCATAGTTATTCTGAGCTTCATTACGGCAGTCGGAGGAGGAGTGACCAGAGATATTATGATAAATCAGGTTCCGACCGTTCTTATCAGCGATTTTTACGGCTCTATAGCGGTTATAGTAGCGCTTCTTTTAGGCACACTGCACTTTCTTGACGCCATTAACGAGTTTAGCATTATCTCCACCGCGCTATTTAGCATAGCGTTAAGACTGATAGCTTACAAAAAAGGGTGGAATCTGCCAAGACTTTCATAAAAAACTATCTAAAGACCTTTTAAAACATCATCTTTAGTAAAAGAGCCTCTAAGAGGCTCTTGCAGATACGACTCGTCTTTGCTTGAGACAAAAAAGAGAGTCGGAAAGCTTTGTGTGTAAAAAAGCTCTACGGGATAACTGTTTTCATGCTCGAAAAAGGCGACGACGGCAATATATTTTCTGTTTACCTCTTCTTGCACCTCTTTATCATTAAAAACTTCTACAAAGATTTCTCTACACTCCGCACACTCTTTTTTTGAAACAAAAAGCAGCAGCTCTTTTTTCTCTTCTTTGGCCATAAACAGAGCTTTGTCAAAATTGTTTTGCCATCTTATATGCTCTGAAAAAAGCGCTGCCACAGTTATAAACAGAAGAAAAACTATCTTCATTTAAACTCTTTTTTAACAGTTGCAAGTTCGACTACGTTAGGATTGCCAAGAACTGGAAATACCTTTCTTACGGCATCACTCACCCACTGCGGATAGATTCTGAAGTTGAGTTTTACGCTTGCATGCAGCGGGTAAACAACATTTTTACCAAGCATAAACTGCTCGACTCTTCTCTCTCCTGCAGGTATTCTCGTATCGCTTAAGAGTATTTTATACTTCCAAAAAAGAAGTCCGACCGGATTGCCATCTTCATCGCCGAAGACCTTTTGAAATAGCCTGCTTCCATCTTCTATGTCGCCGTCATCTTTTAATTTTCCGCTTGATAGGATGACTCTGCCGTCTCTGTCTTTGACCTCAACCTCAAGCCATAGCTCTCTAAAATCAGCCACACCGGTCGGAAGATGATGCCCTGCGCCTACATTTTTAACACCTACTTCCAAGACTCCATCTTTTATCTCCATATCGAGTTTTGCAGAGGTCTTTAGAAGCTGCAGGGTCTGCTCTTCATGCTCTTTATCTCTAAG
>JBFEYZ010000170.1:0-3211 GCA_041561855.1 Sulfurimonas sp.
CTAAAAGAGGATTTTCAAAAGAGCTTATAAGCCATCAGGGGAAAAAACTTGCCCTCTACAGTGCGCAAGATTTTGAAGCGCTCGTAAAAAGCGCTAAAAAAGAGGATATTATAGACAACTTTTTCTAGCCTAATTTTTTAAGGCCGAATAAGCCTCTTGGAGGAGTTGAAACTTCTGCGTATAGTGTTCTACCATATGAGGAGCTTCCTGCAGTACCTTGTCCGGGTGATACGCTTTTGCAAGTCTTTTATAGCTGTCTCTTAGAGCGCTTTGACTTGCACCCACCGGACACTGTAAAATCGAGTAAAAATGATTTTTCTGAGCATCTTCTTCCTCTTTGCATAGGCTTCCGAAACTATACTTTGCGAAATCGCTGTATAACTTGCTCATAAAACGGTTATTGTAACTGTACCTGATCTGGTAATGAAGAACATGTCTCTTGTCAAGAGCTCTCTCAAGTCTTGCTTTTGCCTTATAGTCTGAGACGTCAAGGACTAGCGATATATCTGTTCCTCGCTCTACATAAACCTCGAGCTGTGAACGGAGATAGCTGAGTACCCAAGAGTTTGGATAATCAAGCGATATAAGTACAGTATCGCTGTTATAGGCATAAAGATTGACCGCTATCTCTTGAGGCTCTTCTTGTTTGTTAAGCTCTATTCTTATTGGCTGGTTTCCAAATTTAAGAAGTGAGCGAAGAAAAAATTCGTGTGAAAAATCATGTTTTGTGGCGTGATACTGGCTTAACTGGTTTATGAATATCTCACGCTCTTGAGCCAAGATCTCATTTCTAAATACCATCACGGCCTTGGGCAAAAAAAGCATACCCCTAGAGTGGTGGTTTAAGAAGTCTTTCATCCACTGAGTATTTAACGTATCAAAGTCTGTAGTAACTAAAATAAGATTATCTCTTAGCACTATCTCCATCAACTTAACCTTTTTTAGACTGTTTTGCTCTGTATTGGTAGCAAAAACAGTTCCAAATCAGCAGATGTTTTTGTACATCTGAGGCTGTCTGTCTCTTATAAGACCCCAGTAGTGTCTCTGTTTCTGATTTTCCTCTATATCAAACTCGGCATAGAGTATCTCCTCTTTGTCTCTGGAGGCCTCTGCGATCTTCGCGCCCGTATAGTCTGTTATAAACGATGAGCCGTAAAAATTAAGGCTGCATGTCTCGCCGACCTCTTCGCCTATTCTATTTGCAACTACCACAGGAACGGTATTTGTTGCAGCATGCCCCATCTGAACTCTCTGCCAGTGCTCTTTTGAATCAAGATGGATCTCAGGCTCGCTTCCTATAGCGGTCGGGTAGAAGATGATCTCCGCGCCCATAAGCGTTAAAGCTCTAGCCGTTTCACAGAACCACTGGTCCCAGCAGATACCGACACCTATTTTTGCGTACTTTGTATCGTAGACCTTAAAACCGGTATTGCCCGGTTTAAAGTAAAACTTCTCCTCATATCCCGGGCCGTCTGGTATATGTGTTTTACGGTAGTTCTCCATGATCGTGCCGTCAGCGTCCGCAACGACCAAAGAGTTAAAGTAGCCCTCATCGCTCTTCTCAAAGTAGCTGATCAAGATAACTGCTTCAAGCTCTTTTGCCAAAGCGGCGAATCTCTCTATAAGCTTGTTGCCCTCTCTTGGAGCCGCCCATGAGAAGTACTTCTCGTCCATATCTTTACAGAAGTAGTACCCCTCAAAAAGTTCCGGAAGTAAAATTATTTGAGCACCGTTTGCGGCAGCTTCTCTTGCCAATTTCTCGGCTTTGTTTACATTTGAAGCTTTGTCTTCACTCATCTGCATTTGAACAGCACTGACCTTAACCATCTTCTACCTCACTAAACGCTTTTAGCTTTTTCTATCTTTTTTCTCTCGAACTTCATCTTGTCTTGAAACTGCTTGCTTCTGTCTTTTGCAAAAAGCTGCATATCTTCGATCTCATCCATTTCATCAACTATCTCTACGCCAAGAAGAGTCTCTATGGCATCTTCAAGAGTAACGACGCCGACCGTCTGCCCATAGTTGTCATAAACTATAAAGAGATGCGTTTTACGTTTTATAAACTGATCTATCAGATTTGGAACCGGTATGTTCTCAGAGACCATATGCACTTCATGCGAAATGCTCTCCAATGTCATACTGTCATTGTCCTCATTGCTCTCTTCAAGGATCCTTTGGCTAAAAACGATACCTACAACATCATCAAGCGTCTCTCTGTATATAGGAATACGGGAGTGAATATACATCCTGTCATCCTCTACCGCTTCTTCGATAGTAGTTGAACTAGGCATAGCAAAAACAACGCTTCTTGGCGTCATAATATCTTTTGCTTTGATATTTTTAAGCTTGAGGAGATTTTCTATCAGATCACTCTCTTTGCTGAGGATCGCCCCTTCTCTCTCTCCCATTGCGACAACAGCCATAATCTCGTCACGTGAGAAATTGCTCTGGTGCTTCTTGTTTCTTGAAATATAGTTTGTCAAAAATGATGAGAACCATGTAAAAGGCGCGCTTATCGTCATCATAAATGAGATGATATACGCTGATGGAACCAACAGCCTTTTCCAGTGAAGAGCCCCTATGGTCTTTGGTATAATCTCTGAAAAGTACAAAATAAGAAGTGTTATAACAAAGGCAACTGCCGCTTGCCACTCCTCTCCAAAAAGTATCTGTGCCTGAGCTCCTACGCCTGCTGCCCCCATAGTATGCGCAAACGTGTTAACAGTTAAAATGGACGATATGGGTTTATCTATATTTGACTTTAGTCCTTTTAGCTTGTTTACTAGATTTTCATTATGGTCTTTTGATAAACTCTCTATATAAGAATTGGTACTTGAGAGTAAAACCGCCTCTAGAATTGAGCAAAGAAACGATACTAAAATTGCAAGCGAGAGGTAAATAATGAGCAGAGTCATAGAGCTGCTCCCATGAGAACGTGGGTTAAACTACGCGAGGCCGGGTCGCTTTGGGTCATTTAAAATTTCCTTTGATTTTTTAACGGGCATTATAGCACATTATAGTTACTGCCTGTTTAAAAAAGATTAGCTTATATTTATATATAAGCAAACTCAACAGTGTACGGCAAGCCAGATTGTCTCCTCTTTTGGCTTTGTCCAAGAGACTCTATGCTTTTTATATGCGGGTATATTTATATAATCGCCTGCTTTTAATCTTACCTCATCATCATTTAAAAAAGATATAACCGCCTCGC
>JBFEYZ010000171.1:0-3204 GCA_041561855.1 Sulfurimonas sp.
TGATGCGAACAAAGAGGAGTTTGCAGAGGATGAGAGCGTTAGAGCTCGCCATATACTTGTAGAGAAAGAGAGTGATGCTAAGAATATTGTCGCTCAGTTAAAGCCTTTAAAAGGTGAAGCTCTTAAAAATAAGTTCATGGAAATCGCAAAAGAGAAGTCAACTTGTGCAAGTGCTCCTGAGGGCGGCGACCTTGGTTATTTCTCAGAAGGACAGATGGTTCCTGAGTTTAATGACAAGGCATTCTCAATGAAAGCAAAAGAGATCACTTTGGAGCCTGTAAAAACTCAATTTGGCTACCACGTAATATATATTGAAGACAAAAGACCTAAGACAACAAGAAGCTTTTCTGAGGTAAAGGCAGCAATTGAGCAGAGGCTAAAAGTAGAAAAAGCCAAAAGTGTGATGCTGCAGAAGATGAAAGAGCTAGAGAAAAAAGCAAAAATTCAATAAATTCTAAATTTATGTATTCTCCTGTCTCAGAACTATATGTCGACGGGAGACGTTTTTATGTTAAAAGAGATGATCTTATAGATCCTTTTTTAGCAGGAAACAAATACCGCAAACTATATACACTCTTAAAAACACCATCCCAAAAGTTCAAAACAATTATCTCTTACGGCGGAACGCAGTCAAACGCAATGCTTGCTATTGCCGCTATGTGCAAAAGTAAAGGGTGGGAGTTTTTCTACTATACAAAGCCTCTAAGCGATGCACAAAAGGATGAACAATGCGGCAATTTTTATCATGCAAAAAAACTTGGGATGAAGCATGTTGAGATTACTCATGATTTCTACAAAGATTTCATAGCTTCCTTAAGACTTAATCTTGATGAGAAGAGTTTTGTGATCGATCAAGGCGGAGCAGTAGAGGAAGCAAGACTCGGGCTGGAAGTTTTGGCCGAGGAGATAAGAGCACAAAACCTGTATACCAAATCATTGGCCACCCCTTCAGGAACAGGAACGACAGCGCTTTATCTTGCTCTTTGCTTACCTGAGTACAGAGTTTATACAACCCCGTGTGTCGGTGATGTCAACTATTTAACAGAGCAGATGAGCGCCCTCCATGATATTCCTAAAAATCTTGTAATATTGGAACCTAAAAAGAAATATCACTTTGCAAAGCCATATAGAGAATTTTTAGAGATACAGCAAAAGCTATTAAAAGGCGGTATAGAGTTTGATCTTCTTTATGCTCCCGGTATGTGGAGAGCACTGTTGGAACAGACGCACGAAGAGGTTATGTATATTCACAGTGGCGGAGTGAGCGGAAACGAGAGCATGATGCATAGATATATGCAAAAAGGGTTTTTAGAGGAACCCATTATATAAAAATAACGTTTTCGTCTAAATTTACTCTGTTTGGCTTGTATGTATTTATTTTTGCATCCTTGTCTTCATAACCTAGTACGACACTGTATAAAAGTGCAAGATTTTCTGGAACGTCAAGAACGCCTGCTACAACTTTTCCAAACTCGGTAGTTGAGCCTTGAGGGCAGCTCTCTATGCCAAACTCCTGAGCTGCAAGCATAATTGTCTGCATATATGCGCCGCAATCGATTAACGCACCCTGTGCACCATCTATCATAGCTTTGTCCGTAAAGACAAAAAATACAGTGCGCGCTCCGAACCATCTAAAGTTATCATGCCACATCTTTGTTCGTGTCTGGGTGTCTTTTCTGTCTACGCCCATTAGACTGTACAGCCCCACACCAGTCTCAATTCTTCTTTTTTTGTAAGGTGCTTTCCATGTTGTCGGATAGTACTGTATAAACTGGTCGTTTTCGACACCGCTGTTCATTTTATCGATTATGGCATCACCGATGTCTTTTAAGATATTTTCATTACTTATAGCGTAGGTAATCCAAGGCTGCATATTTGCTCCGCTTGGAGTCATAGCGGCAGCTTTTAAAATTTTTTCCTGAATATCACGCGGCACCGGCTTTGGTAAAAATGCTCTTTTTGATGAGCGTTTTACAATAGCATCTACAATTGTCGACATATATAATCCTAATAAAATTTTTTTGGAATTATAATATAAATTAAATTAAAAGCCGCCATAACACTATTTGACTAAAAAGACTTGACAATATGCCACTCAACTTGGTATAATATTTACCAAAAGAATGAAGAGGAATTTATAAAATGAATAATATATTTGAAAAATTAACGAACAATATGAGTGAATCTATAGAGTCTGCTGTCTCGCTTGCGCTCTATAATAAAAATCAAGAGGTGGAGCCTATACACTTTTTATGGGCACAGCTTACTAACTCCAACTCCGTGTTGAATCAACTGTTAAATAAAATGAATATTGATAAAGTGGCAATTGAGCTTGATGTAAAGAGCATAAGCGAAAAGCTTTCTAAATCTTCTACAGTCTCAAAAGAGAGCATCAGGATATCTAAAAATTTTGTGCAAACTCTTGAGAACGGTGTAGGGCTGATGACCAAAAACGGAGACTCGTTCTTGGCTGTCGATACATATCTTTTGGCAAATCTGAAAAATGAACCGTTTTTCAGCCTTTTAAAAAAGTATATAGATATTTCAGAACTTGCAAAGAATATAGAGTCTTCAAGAGGCAATACCAAGATAGAGTCACAAAGTTCCGACGAGACTCTGGAGTCTCTTAAAAAATACGGTATTGATTTGACGTCAGAAGCGAAAGAGGGAAAACTTGCCCCAGTTATAGGACGTGATGAAGAGATAACCAGAATGATGCAGATATTAATCCGCAAAACAAAGAACAATCCTATGCTTCTCGGTGAGCCTGGAGTGGGTAAAACTGCATTGGTTGAGGGGCTTGCCCAGAGAATCAGTGACGGTAAAGTTCCTACATCTCTGCAGAATAAAAAAGTAATAGCTCTGGATATGAGTGCGCTTATTGCGGGTGCAAAGTACAGAGGTGAGTTTGAAGACAGGTTAAAAGCAGTAGTGGATGAGGTTAAAAAGAGCGGAAATATCATACTTTTTATAGATGAGATACACACTATTGTAGGGGCAGGAGCGAGTGAAGGGAGCATGGACGCTGCAAACATCCTAAAACCCGCACTTGCACGCGGAGAGCTTCATACTATTGGGGCGACCACGCTTAAAGAGTATAGAAAATATTTTGAAAAGGATATGGCGCTTCAGAGACGTTTTTTGCCGATCAACCTTGATGAACCGACTGTCAATCAGTCGCTTCAGATACTACGCGGTATAAAA
>JBFEYZ010000172.1:0-3159 GCA_041561855.1 Sulfurimonas sp.
GTCGAGACGATCTTTATGCCGTTTTGCGGATGGAACTCGTCATGACACGAAGCACAATAACGGCTCTCTTTGTAAAACTCTTTGGAGTAGCTCTCTTTATGGACTTTCGGATTTGCATTGATTAGCTTTTCGCCAAACCAGCGTCCAAGGTCCGAACTTGAGTCTTCAAATGCGTATTTTTGTCTATCCAAAGATATAGTAAATGAGGCATTGCCCTTACTTTTTGCATCCGTTATCTGATGACATGTTATGCATGAGACACCCTCTTCAAGCCTGAAGCTGCCGTGCTCTTTAAAATCATTCAGAAGCGTTTTTGCGCCGTTTTCAAAATGCTCGTTGCTTACAAAGTTGCCGTCCATCGCGTGCGTGCTCTTGCCAAATCCGACAGATAGAGCGCTTGGGTTATGGCACCCCATACACCATTTGCGAAAATCCTGTCCTTCGACTTCTCCTGCAAGTGTCTCCATAACCATATAGTAAGGATTTGAACCTGCCATATGCTTGTGGTTTGAATTACTCCACTGCTCAAATATTTCGCTGTGGCAGGATTTGCACTTTGCAGAGTTGGTCCAATCCTCGCTGTGATAAGCCTCTTTTTTCTCCTCTATCTCCAGAAGCGAGAGTTCCGTGATCTTGCTGTATGAAAGAGAGGGGTATGAGAGCAAAATAGGAACAAGCAGTACCAACGGCTGCACATTTTGGCTCTTTGCTCTTATGATATGCCATAAAAAAAGAACTGCCAGGACCAATGAACCAAAAAGATGGATGTTAAATGAGATTATCCCGAGCATATCCCCGCCGCGGTTACCGACCAAGAAGAGGTACAGACCGCTGAGCGTGACCAAAACAAAAGCCAAAAGCAAAAACCATCCCTCAGGGCTGTTTATCTTTTTTATAAAAAAGTATCTGCGAATATGCTTATATATGAACGAGTCCATAAAAAAGAGCATTATAAGGATCGAGCCTACTATATGAAGAGGCTGAACAACCCTAAAGTTCTCCCAAGAGAGTTCAAAGAGTTCATACATAAAAACACCGCTTACAAACATCAAAAAGAGGGCGATTTTAACAAAGACTCTTCTCATCTTTGCTCCTTTTTATAATCTACGATCTCACCCTCTAATGTTCGCAAAAATGCTACGATCTCATCTATCTGAGTCAGAGTCAAGTTACGCCCCAGCTGATGTTTAGCCATGATATTAACTGCTTCTCTGATCTTTGCAACGGAACCGTTATGAAAATATGGGGATGTTTTTGTCACGTTTCTAAGTATGGGAACACGAAAGAGATGCTCTTTGTCTTTTCCCAAAAATCCGCCGTCGTTCTCAAAAGGAAACTCTCTGTCCAATCTCTTTATTTGAGGAAGAATCTCAAAGTTTGGTTCTATATCGTAGACATGGGCAAACTCTCTAAGCGGAAAACGCTGGATAGTCTGGCCGCCGAAAGTCACTCCGTTATGACACCCCTTGCACCCAAAACTTATAAAATTCGCCAGACCCCTCTTCGCCTCATCGCTTATAGCTGAGTTATCACCCTCCAAAAATCTGTCGTAAGGCGCTCTGGTTACCAATGTTTTAACGTAAGTCTCTATCGCTTTTGCGGCATTCTCAAACGATATACCCTCATCAAATGCTTTTGCAAACATCTCTTTATACTTTACGCTCTCTTTTAGCCTCTGCTCAAGCTCCTGCGGTTTCATATTCATCTTATGCTCAGCCTGAAACGAATTTTCACTCTGCTCTTTAATGCTGCCGACTTCGCCGCTCCATGTGTAGTACTTGGCAAAACCTGTATTTAAAATGCTCTGCGTATTTAAAAGATAGGGATGCATCGCTCCGGCATCTCCCTGAGAAAATGTAAATCTGTCCACTCCGCTTTGATCTTGGAGATGACAGGCCGCACAATCACTTATCGTTGTATCCTTTTGCGTCATCATCTTAAGCATTGCACCCCTGTTTTGAAGGTCTCTATCAAACGAGTGACATGTAGCACAACTTGTACGTCTGTTTTTTGAGAGATTGGTATCAAAGAAGAGCTCTTCGCCCAAAGCTATTTTTTCATCACTCATCGGGTTTGAAGCATCGTCTACAAGCTCTAAAAGTCTCTCATACGTAGATGGGAAAGAGCCATGTCCTTTGCCTAGAGCCATCTCTCTTAGTTCATCGTCACTGTACTTTTTTATCTCTTTTTCGGTTGTCAAAACCGCCAATAAGATAACGGTCGTAACTACCGTAAAAAAAATAGCAACGATAGTTAAGAGAAACTTTTTCATGCTCTATATACCAAAAGTCTCTTTGACTTTTTTCTCAAACTCTTCATCACTCAGCTCTTTTCTAAGAGGAACGAATGTTTCGGCTTCTACTCCCACAGGAACGGCGATAGGAGCATTTTCATTCTCGATGATCATCTTGATTGCATCGGCTATCGGCTGAGGGGAAGGTCCTTCATTTATAGCTGTTGCAACGATAGGCACAAAGTGAGCTACAACTTCTTTATACGGTGAATCTTCGCTTGTAGTCTGTGCATTAGCGACAAGGCCTTTTTTTACGAAGTTCGTACCGAAGAGCCCTGACTGTATGGAATGCACTCTGATATTAAACGGAAGCGTCTCGAATCTTAGAGAGTCTACGATACCCTCAACCGCATATTTTGAAGCGTTGTAGTGTGAAAGAAGAGGAAGCCCCATCTTGCCCAAGAATGAACTGATGTTTATGATTACACCGCTTTTTGCTTCTCTCATATAAGGCAGCACTTCTCTTGTGGTCTTTATAAGCCCGAATACATTAACGTCAAACTGTTTGAACATCTCCTCGTCCGTACCGTCTTCAAGAGTCGATAAAAGTCCATAGCCTGCATTGTTTACAAGTACGTCTATCTTCCCCTCGTTTGTAATGATAGTATTGATCGCATTTTTTATTGTATCGGTTTTTGTAACGTCTATGTAGATGTTCTTGAGATTGCCTTCGCAAAGAGACGCATTTTCATCTCTAGTACCTGCATAGACCGTGTATCCGTTATCTGCTAAAAATTTTGCACTTAGCTCTCCCATCCCCGAAGTTGCACCCGTTATTAAAACTACTTTTGACATGTATACTCCCTTTTTATTTTTTCTTAGATTAAAGTATATGACAAAATAAGATTTCAAACAAGTTATTTTTA
>JBFEYZ010000173.1:0-3142 GCA_041561855.1 Sulfurimonas sp.
CATCGGCCACATCATTAAAAGTGACGTGCTCTACCAGCTGAGCTAACAAGACATTTTCCTCTATTTGTTAAGAGGTCGAAATTATAGGCAAATAGGTTTTAATTGTCAAGATAAAAAGAGATAAATTTAAAAAAATATCTCCTTATCTATCAATAGCAACATCTTAATCGCATAAAGCACACTTTGATGCTGAATATAGTTTCTGTCCCCGTTTAAATTCAAACGTATCTCTTGATGTTTATTTTTGCTTCTTAAACCTACGTATACTGTTCCAACGGGCTTATACTTTGTTCCTCCGCCTTCACCTGCCACCCCGCTTATAGATATTGAGTAGTCCGCTTCACTGACGCTCAGCGCACCCTCGCTCATCTCTGAAACAACTTCGCTGCTTACGGCACCGTACTCTTCCAATGTTTTAATATTTACGCCAAGCCAGCTCTCTTTGATCCTGTTTGCATATGTCACCAAAGAACCTTCGACTATTTTTGATGCGCCGTTGTTTTTTGTAAAGTAGTAACTTAGAAGCCCTCCCGTACAACTCTCGGCAAAAGTGATCTTTTTATTGTTCGATGAAAGCTTTTCTATAATATAGGTTATTATATTAGTTGCGGCTATAATCCTGTTAGGCAGAAGCTGTTTTGCCGAAACTATAAACTTGGATATGTTTCCATACTTCTTGCTTCTGATCTCAACTCTAAGCCATCCGTCTATAAGATTTACTATATCTATCTTAAGATCATACATCTGTGCTATGGGAGCCAGCATAGCCACTGCACTCTCCCTGTCCTCTTCAAAAAGATGGATTGTCGCACTTGATTCTTCAAAATCAAACAATATTTCGGGAAGTTTTTGCATCTCGTCTACATGCATAACATTTGTAGCAGAGTTCTTATATTCCAGAAGGTAGCTCCCCTCTTCAAATACGGAACTGTTAGATGGTATAAGCATCTCGTCTTTTAGTATCTGGTTGTCGCTCGTGACTGTACAAAGCAGTTTTCCTACCGTTGAGAAGTGCTGTTTTGATGTAACTATAATATATCTGTTTGATGAATGAAGCTCTTTTTCCAGGTACAAAAAAAGTGAATTATCGCTCTCTTTAAAAAAAGTTATCGAGTCTATAAAATCGCTTTTTTGCTCAATTTTTCTGATTATATACTCTCTTAGAGGAAGGTTGTATATAAATTTATTGCCTATTAGCAGAAGATGCAGTTTCATCGTATAAATAGCCTTTTTACAAAAATAATTCTATCCATTATAACACTGTTTTTACTATTTAAAGTAGCTTTTAAACCCCCAGAAGATATAATGCAAAAATTTTATACGATTTGGGACAGATATGGATTACAAAGACACGCTACTTTTACCGACAACTAAATTTGAAATGAGAGGCAATCTCATCAATAACGAACCAAAGAGATACGCTTCTTGGGATGAAAAGAAAGTATACGAGAAGATGAAAGCCAACCGCAAAGATGCACAAAGCTTCACTCTTCACGACGGTCCTCCATACGCAAACGGACATACGCACATCGGACATGCGCTCAATAAAATTTTAAAAGATATAATCATAAAACATAACTATTTTAACGGCAAATCCGTGCGTTTTACTCCGGGCTGGGATTGTCACGGTCTTCCAATCGAGCAGCAGGTCGAGAAAAAACTCGGCGGAAAACAGAAAAAAGAGCTTCTTGAAACTGCAAAGATCAGAGAGCTTTGCCGTGCCCACGCATCTGAATTCATAGACATCCAAAGAGAAGAGTTTAAAAAGCTGGGCGTCATAGCAGACTGGGAAAATCCTTATGTCACTATGGACTATAAGTTTGAAGCGAACATCTACCGCACTCTTTGCAACGTTGCAAAAAAAGGTCTTCTTATCGAAAGAAGCAAACCCGTCTTCTGGTCGTGGGCAGAGAGAACGGCACTCGCAGAGGCTGAAGTAGAGTATGAGGACAAAGAGGATTACTCGATCTTCATAGCGTTCGAGCTAAACGATGAAGCAAAAGCAAAGTTATCCATAGACTCTAAAGCCGCTTTGGTCATCTGGACAACCACTCCATGGACAATTCCGGCAAACACCGGTATATCTTTAAACCCTGAAGAAGAGTATGTCCTGACTACTACAGGCTACATCGTTGCTAAAAAACTCTTAGACTCTCTCAAAGAGCAAGGTATATTGAGCGGCGAGATCGCTAAGACATTTCAAGCAAAAGAGTTTGAAAACCTTCTCGCACTCAATCCGCTAAACGGAAGAACTTCCCGCATCGTTTTGGGAGAGCATGTTCTAGTTGACAACGGAACCGGATGTGTTCACACTGCTCCTGGACACGGAGAGGATGACTACCGTATAGGTCTTGTTTATGACCTTGAAGTCATTATGCCTGTTGATGAGACTGGATGTTATGATGAGACGATAGTCGGTCTGGGTCTTATTCCAAACCCGCAGGACTTTCTTGGACGCCACATCTTCAAATCAAACGAAGACCTTATAGAGCTTATGGGTAGCAGCGTCATACATGTATCAAAGTTCAAGCACTCATACCCGCACTGCTGGAGAAGCCACACGCCTCTAATATTCAGAGCGACGAAACAGTGGTTCATAAGCGTAGACGGAACGCCTAACGGTGAGAACAAAACGCTAAGAGAGATAGCTCTTGATGAAGTCGAGAAGACTCTTTTTTACCCGCAAAGCGGTAAAAACAGACTCAAATCAATGGTAGAGAACCGTCCCGACTGGTGTATCTCACGCCAAAGAGACTGGGGAGTTCCGATAGCGTTTTTCAGAGTAAAAGCGACTGGCGAAGTTCTTCTTGACGAAAAAGTATTGAACTTTACGGCTATGGTCTTTGAGATGCACGGAAGCGACGCTTGGTACTCTATGCCGACAGAGCAGCTGCTCTATCCTGGAGCGGGGTACAGCGCAGACGAACTTGAAAAAGTAACGGACATTTTAGATGTCTGGTTTGACAGCGGCTCTACTTGGTACTCTGTTCTAAAGTCACGCAACTACGACGCGGGAGAGTATCAGGCAGACCTTTACGTGGAGGGAAGCGACCAACACAGAGGATGGTTTCAGTCATCTATGTTTTTAAGTGCGGCGGTAGAGCATAAAGCGCCATACAAAGGAGTTCTTACTCACGGTTTC
>JBFEYZ010000174.1:0-3052 GCA_041561855.1 Sulfurimonas sp.
AGCGAGTACCTGCAAAGAGAGCTTGACGGTACACAGTACTCCTTGGATGCGGACGGAAACGTGACAGGCTCGCCATCTATGCTTAAAAAACAGAGCGGTCTCTACTCACAGCTTGTATATACGCACGACAAAAACTGGAAAATGGGTCTTAGATACGACACAATACTCAAAAATGACGTTACTAGGAACGGTTTGGATGTAGAACAACCGGACGGACTTGACAAATACACGGCTATGATTGAGTACCACACAAGCGAATTTGCAAGATTTAGACTTCAATACAGCCGAGATTATGCGATGTTCAACGAAGCGGGTCAGAGAGAGAAGATAAATACCATCATTCTTCAGGCAAACATCTCTATCGGCGCTCACGCGGCTCATAGTTTTTGATTTGAGGCAGACTGGAGTACATTTGAAAAAACTACTAACACTTATAACACTGCTGCCGCTAACACTGTTAGCACACCTAAATATAGCTGTAAGCTACCCATACATCGGCGCACTTACAAAAACAATCGGTGGCGAGCATATTACCACTACAGTTTTGGCAAAAGGAAACTGGGACCCGCACTTTATCATCCCCCGCCCATCACTTATTGCTAAAATGAGAAATGCGGATGCGCTTATTATGAACGGTGCCCAGCTTGAGATCGGCTGGCTGCCTCCTCTTATAAACCGTGCAGGAAATCCAAAAACTTCGCCATCATCCGAAACATTCTTAAATCTCTCTCACCATGTAGAGCTTATAAACAAACCGAGCGAGGTCGATAGAAAAGACGGCGATATACATCCGGACGGCAATCCTCACTTTCATCTTGATCCAAAGAACACTCTGCTCCTTGCGGGTGCTATAAAAGAGTTTTTAATCTCAATAGACGCTGAGCACAGAGATGTTTATGAGAAAAACTACGCTGATTTTTCAAAAATGTGGGACCAAAAGATGAGCGAGTGGGACCAAAAGATGAGCAGGAAAAAGGGTTTAAAAGTTGTGCAGTTTCACGACAATCTGGCCTACTTTAACATGGCATACGGAATCTTAAACATAGGTACTATCGAACCTCTTCCGGGGATTCCTCCATCTTCTAAGCATATTATTGCGACGATAGAACTTATAAAAAAAGAGAACCCTTGCTGTATTTTGCATGATGTTTACCACTCGACGAAAACGGCTGAATTTATATCGGAGAAAACAGGTATAAAAGTGACTTTAATGCCGCATGACATAGAAGCACTCGATAATATCGACAACCTGAGCGCCCTCTTTGATTATCTTACAGGTGCCATGAAATGATAGATATTCTGCTGGTTCCCATTGCTCTGGTTGTCATACTTGTAATGCTTCACTCCTACTTCGGTATGGAAATATTAAAGCGCGGCATCATCTTTACAGACCTCTCTATCGCGCAGTTCGCAGCACTCGGCTCATCTATCAGTCTAGGATATTTTCATGAAGAATACCTTTATCTTTTAACGCTTGGTTTTGCGCTTATAAGCGCATTTCTTATAGCATTTGCTTCAACACGAAAACTGCATCTTGAAGCTTTTATAGGAATACTTTATGTTTTTGGTGCGAGCGGAATTATGATGGTGCTCTCTCATTCGGCTGAAGGGATGGAGCATTTTAAATCACTTCTGGCAAGCGATATACTCTTCACTCCTCCGAGCGAAGTTTTTAAAAGTGCCGTTATATACGCATTTATAGCCGTTGTGCTCTACTTTATCTACCCAAAACTCGGCGGTTTTTTAAAAGAGCTTCTCTTCTTCTCGCTTCTTGCCATAACGGTTACATCCTCAGTCTCACTTGCAGGAGTTTTTGTCGTATTTGTACTTCTTATCGCACCGCCCTTTCTTGCGCTCTCGCTAAACTTTAAAAAACCTTTGATTGGGAGTTTCTTTTTTGGATGGTTTTTTAGTATAAGCGCAATTACACTATCATACTTTTACGATTTGCCGACAGGCTACGCCATTGTTTTTTTAGGCGCACTACTGACCACGGTTACGGTTTTGGCAACATCAAAAAAGAGAGATGAGAGTTAATATGGAATTTCCGAACGAGTGGACGCAAAAAGAGTTCTTACAAAACAAAAAAAAGCTTGAGGCAGAGGGTGTGAAAGTACTTCTTATAGATACTATCCTCTCGCCGATTCAAAATGCCGATACCGTTGTCTACAACCCTTTTGAACTAAAAGATGAGCCGGAGGGGAGTGTTTTCGTATTTTACTGCGATACGGGAAAAGCGACTCTTAACAGACTTGAAGAGTATAAAAAGAAGTTCCCAAAGCACCACTGCATCTCTCTAAGAGGCGGGAGAGGCTACTGGAGGCCGAACATGATGGTTTTAGATGATTAAGCACGAAAAACAGCTGGACCTCTTTATCCAAAATCTACGCAGCGAGAATTTCTACGATGCACATGAAGACCTGGAGATTCTTTGGTTTGCAAGAAGGTTTGAAGAGTCTGACGAAGTCAAACTTCTTAAAGGCTTCATCAACGCCTCGGTATGTTTTGAGCTTTATAAAAAAGGCAAAACAGAAGCTTCTCAAAAAGTTTGGAACAACTACCTAAAGTATAGAAGCTTAATAGATACGATAAATTCTGCACATAAAGAAAAATACCTCGTCATCATAGATGAAATCGAGACGATCAAGAAGAGTTTTATAAAGTAGCTGGTAAAATCTGCGTCATGAAATTTTTACTGCTGATCGCACTTATTGCTGCCCAACACCTTTTTGCCCTAGTAACAATCGCTCCTGTAGAGATCGGTGACAAACCCGGTTTTTCGAGCAATATCGAAGCATCTTTGGAAACAAAACGAGGAAACAGCGACACAGACAGCTATAAAGCTTCGGCAAGAGTTACTTACGACAGCAATGCGACCTATGTTACATGGATGGAAATATCCGGAGCTTACGGCAAAGCAAATAATCAAGAAAACACGAATAAACTCTTTTCACATGCAAGATATATTCATGCTCTGACACAAGAGATAGTCAGAGGTGAAGCCTTTTTACAACTCCAAAATGATAAATTCAAAAACATAAGCAGCAGAGCC
>JBFEYZ010000175.1:0-3026 GCA_041561855.1 Sulfurimonas sp.
ATGGTTTTGAGTATCTGGAGATAAAAAATTCTTCGGCAACAGCCAAGATAGCACTTCAGGGTGCACACATCTTTTACTACTGCAGAAATTACGGAGAGCCGGTGTTGTGGCTTAGCGAGACAAGTGATTTTGAATATACAAAGTCTATTCGTGGTGGTGTTCCTGTATGTTGGCCGTGGTTTGGCATGCCCCAAGACAACACTCTGCCTCAACACGGTTTTGCAAGAGTATCCATGTGGAAATTAAAGAGCAGCAAAGAATCGGATGCAAACACAACAGAAGTCACATTCTCACTCTCACATACACAAGAGAGCCTAAAGTTATGGCCCTATAAGTTTGAGCTGGAATTACATGTAGTGGTCTCTGATAGACTTACTATGGAGTTAAAGACTACAAACATCGATGAGAAAGCTTTTAAAATAACCCAGGCTCTGCATACATATTTTGACATATCCCACATCTCAGAGGTACTTATAAAAGGTCTTGATAAAAAGCCATATCTTGACACCCTTACTATGCACTCAAACGTACAAGATGGTGATATAACCTTTCAGAGCGAAGTCGATCGTGTCTATCAGGAAGTAGATAAAAAAATATTGCTCCAAGATAAGAACAGGACCATAAAAATAGAAAATGAAGGCTCCTCCTCCGTTGTAGTATGGAATCCATGGGTAGATAAATGCAAAAGGATGAGTGCTATGAAAGATGATGCCTATGAGGGTATGGTCTGTATAGAGTCCGCCAATGCCTTTGATGACTACAGAGTGATAAAACCGGATGAGTCACACATTCTAAAAGCTGTTATCTGTTAAAAATCTACATTTAATAAAATCATTACTTGTTAAAATTTATGACATGTTAAGAAGAATATTATAAAGTTATAGTTATGTGAAATGAATTACTTTTTTTTAGAGGAGGTAGTTATGAAAGTTTCATCAAGAAGAGATTTTTTCAGATATATGGCCCTGTTTGGTCTGCTTACATGGAGCGCTGTTCCGCTACATGCAAAGATAACCAAAGAGAAGATAGATTATAAAGACACTCCGCAAGACGGAAAAAGATGTATCGAGTGTATACACTTTCTGCCTGATACAAATGAGTGTAAACTGGTCGAAGGTACTATTGATCCAAACGGCTGGTGTAAGCTTTATTATAAACTAAAACCAAAAAAAGTACTATCAAGCCGCATAACTTGACGCTTTGTTGAGCCAATTATTTATTGAGGCCTTTGTTTGCATCGTATGCCAGACGCATAACGCCTATGGCGTAGTTTGACGAGTTGTTATAGCGCATTATTTTTTTGCTGTATTCTCTGAGGTATGTAAGTTCCGGTTTTTCACATGTGAAACAGTCGTATCTCTTTCCGGATCTTTTGCTTTTTGCATAAACGAGTGAGGCGTCGTCGTTGTTAAATTCATAGTCATACCACTCTGTCTCAACATCTTCTATATCAGGCATTATTTTCCAGTCTATCAGCACGGAAAAATTGGCTTTTTTATGTAAAAACTTACTGGCTGACATAATCGCATCTTCCATCTTCGTCAGATCTGCGATTTTTGTCTTGTACCCTTCCGTATATATGAAACTGTTTGGCATGAATTGCGGTATCCCTACCGCTCCGGCATAAGAGCTTGGCAGATTACACTGCTCTGGGGTCACGCCTTTTTTATAACAGTGGGTGATTATGGATACCATGTTCGTTTTGGCCATGTTCACAAGCCATTTTTCGCGTTTCGTATTTGGTTTTGTGCGCACCAGCAGAGTGTTAAAGACTATAAATGCGTCATGAGTCGGTTTTATCTTGCCAAGGTTTGTCTCTTTGAGTAAAATAGCTGCGACGACCTCTCTGTTTACACCATATTTTTTCTCGGCAAAATCATATACCTTTTTATATTTTTTTAGATGTTTTATCATTCTCGGCACATGCTTTACCAGTACATTGTTAGCTTTTTTCTCATTTTTTTTATGAGTCTTTATATACTTTGGTTGTAGATATTTGTAACTTATCTCATCATATTTTTTGGTCTTGAAATATGAGAGTAAAAATTCATTGGCATATCTGTACGATACACCTTTTTTTACTACCTTTTGGCATATCGCTTCATAGTCTTTGTTTTGAAACTGGCAGTTTGTGTACTTTGCAAAGAGCAGGGTGCTAAGAGAGAGAAGTAACAGAGACTTTATCACACAGTATCCTAAGTTATATAATTCTTGCCTAAGTATACACTATTTGCATCAACAGGTTTTGAAAAGTAAAACCCTTGAAGATAATCACATCCGATCTCTTGAAGCATATCCGCTTGTTCTTTGGTCTCAACACCTTCTGCTACGACTTTCATTTCGAGTGTATGTGCCATTACGACAATGGCTTTTGCAATTGTAAAGTCGTTTGTATTCTCCTCAATATCTTTTATAAGCTCTCTGTCGATTTTAAGTGTATCGATTTTAAACCTTTTGAGATAAGCAAAAGATGAGTATCCTATGCCAAAATCATCCATTGCGATTGAGACACCTTTGTTATGAAGCACTTCAATAAGCAGTTGTGCCTGAGTCGGATTATTAATTATACTTGTCTCGGTAATTTCCAACTCTATATATTCCATTGAGGTCTTGTTATTGTTCAATGCTTTTATAATATCTATAATATGGTCCGGTCTCAACTGTTTTCCGGAAAGGTTTATTGACATAGTGATAGGTTTTTTGCCTTCATTTATCCACGCTTTTTGCTGTTTAAGTGCTTCTTGTATTACCCATTCGCCCAATGGTATTATCAAACCAGTCTCTTCAGCCAGAGGAATAAAATCTTGAGGATTTATCAAACCTTTTTCAGGATGTTCCCACCGCAACAGCGCCTCTACCCCTGAGAGCGTATTTGTTTCGGCATTGATCTTTGGTTGATAGAGTAAATGAAACTCTTCATTCTCAATAGCATTTCTAAGGTCCATTTCCAAACTAAAATGGTTGTGGACCATATCTGTAAGGGACTGAGTATAAAAGCTTATTTTGTCATTTTCATTTGTTTTTGC
>JBFEYZ010000176.1:0-3003 GCA_041561855.1 Sulfurimonas sp.
AGGCTTCAATAAAGGAATCTTTAGAAGCTTTTTTTGAAACAGGGATAAGCTCTGCCATCCTAAAAGCCCAATTAAAAAGCTTCCAATTGTATATATCTTTATCTATTACGTAATTTATTCTTTTTTTAATAGGCAGCTGAAGGATAAACCAGTCTATCCAACTCACGTGATTGCCAAGAAGCATAACTGCCCTGTTATGAGGGATATTCTCCAGTCCGACATAGCTGAATCTATACCTGAGTTTAAAAAGAACCTCAAAAAGCTTCCAGACAAAGATAACGAAGTATCTTTTAAAAATCTCTTTTTTTACGGCCAACTAATCGCCTTTTTCTGCCAATGTAGTACTCCAGCCTTCATAGTAGCCATGCTCTTTTTTTATAAGAGCGAAAAGCTCCTCGACTACTTTTTTAACCTCTTCTTCCGTCACCTCGTGCCTTTTAACTAAAGCCACTCCGTACTCAAACTCTTCGCTGCTGATATCATCTTTAAACTCGAATCCGCACTCCAGAGCATTATTTACAAACCTCTCTTTTTGTGTAGCCGTATCAAACGACACATAGTGCTCTACATTCCTTGGAATAGAGAGTTCATCCCCCTCTTCTTGAAGCAGAAATATTATCTTTTGACTCTGTATATTGTGAAACTCAAGCTCACTTGGAAAAAGATTTTTTGCATAAAAATCCCATTTGGCATCTTTAACGACATTGCTCTCATATTTATATCCGCTCTCTTTTAATATTGCAGCGGCAACCGATTCAAGATTTTTCGAATCTTTTGCATAAAAGTAGAACTCATGCCAACCATCACAGACTCTGGTTCCGACATATTTTGCCATTTTTTGATGTTCCAAAGAGATAATTATCGACTCTTTTAGTTCTAGAAATTGCTCAAAACCCAAACTATTTTCTTCTATGTTATTTGGTTTTACAAACAGACTATAGAGCCAAGGATAGTTATGTTCATACTCCTCCACATCTACATCTACTTCTATGTTAACCGTTGCAGAATCTTCCACTCTGCTAAATATTTCTCTCATCTGCCATCTTCAACTGAATTTTTTATTATTATAACAAACATATCTAAAAATAATTTATTAATTATTTCAATAATGATTATCATTTTAATATTCAATTAAGAAAAATAAGTCTACAATTCTATATGTTGATAAACGATAATGCTTATCAAATTCAATTAATAGGAAAAAAGATGAAACTCAATAACAACAGATTTGGTTTAAGTTTAGCTGCGGCAATCATACTCTCAGCTACATTACAAGCAGACACTGCTTCTGATATAGAAGAACTTAGAAAAGAGATAGCACAGCTTAAAGAGCAGACTAAAATACTAACAGATGAAACAAGCAATCTGCAGATGGGCTTTAGCTACACAACTGTAGATAATGAAAAATCGCATAGCGGACTTGCAGCTGCTGCATCAAAGGTCTACTACTCAAAATCGCCATTGAGTATTGGCGGTTACGGCGAGATGTACTACTCACATACAAACAAAGAGAACGGTTCTAACAGCTCTAAAGTTGACGTATATAGATTTGTTCCCTATATAGGCTATAAGTTTACGGACAATATCCTACTAAACGTAGAGCTTGAGTTTGAGCACGGCGGAGTGGCAAATGACGGAGGTGCTGCAGAGGGCGGAGAGGTAATAGTCGAGTTTATCTATCTTGACTTCTTGATAAATGAAGCTGCAAACATCAGAGTCGGTAATATGTTGATGCCTTTAGGGCTGATAAATGAGAGACATGAGCCGACGCTTTTTACGACCGTTCAGAGACCAAACACCGCGAAGCAGATTATTCCTACTACCTGGCATGAGAGCGGTTTAATGGTTTACGGAGATGTTTTTGAAGGATTAGAGTATAAAGTGGCGGCAGTTACAGCGCTAAATCCGACTATAGACAGTGATACTAACTGGTTAAGAAGTGCCCGCGGCGGCTCTTTTACAAACAATGACCCAAAACTTGGTTTTGTAGCAAGGCTGGATTATACAAATATTAACGGGTTGCTCGCAGGGGCGTCGACATATATTGACTCAAATATAAATATGTGGGATATTCATGCAGACTATAAGGTAAACGGGTTTAGAGCGTACGGCACATACGCAGAGGCGAAACGTTCAGATGCACTTGAGTTAGCCGGTATACTCTCTCAGGTAAAAGCAAAAGGAGGCTATTTAAACCTTAGTTATGACCTTCTTACTTTAAGTTCATCAAGCGATAAGTTGCCGCTGTTCGTTCAATATGAAAGCGTTAACCCTGCCGATAAGCTGACAGACGGAAGCTCATTGGATTCTACCGATACGACAACATTCGGTATAAACTACTTTCCTCACGAACAGGTTGTTCTAAAAGCGGACTATGCTATGCAGAGTAAAGATGGGATAGATTCTGATATATTCAGTCTCTCTATGGGATTTATTTTTTAAAATAAGAGCTCTTTTGCTCTTATTGACAAAGTTCATTGACAAAAAAAAATTTATTTTATACAATCCGACAAAATCGAGGAGCCCTTAATTATTATGAGACAATTTTTACTTTACCTGCTTATATTTTTAGCATTGCCGCTTAGTGCCAAGATGCTTATCTCTCCCATAGATGCGATGAAGCAAAATTATGAAGCAAAAAGCAAAATAAGCGAAGAGAGCATATTATTGAGCGGTGCACAGGCAAACAAGATCCAAGAAGAATCGCAGGTAAAACTGGGCAGCAAGATATTCAAGTTTTTTAAAGCAGTTAAAGAGGGAAAGACCCTTGGATACGGAATTTTGATAAACAGGAAAATACGCTCTAAAAACGGTGTTGTTCTCTACATAATCTCATCCGAATCCGTTTTAAAAGGCATAGAAGTCATAGCTTTTAACGAGCCTATGGAGTACGTGCCTTCTAAAAAATGGATGTCGCAGTTTGAAAACATAGACACACATACGCCTATTTCTCTATCTAAAGATATTCCGACTATCACCGGTGCTACGCTGAGTGCAAAAAGC
>JBFEYZ010000177.1:0-2873 GCA_041561855.1 Sulfurimonas sp.
ATAAAACAGCTATAAAAACGGAAGCGACACTCGTCAAAAAATTTAAAACAAATCTGCGTACACTTCATCAGGGGATGGTGCTGTTTGGACGCTATATATGCAAGGCAAAAAACCCAAAATGCGGCGAGTGCTTTTTAACGCAGTACTGTAAAACAAAAGAGAGCTTTAAAGTTTAGGGCAAATGTGGATTAATTTTTGCTTGCAACAGATATGATAAAATATTTACTCATTATTTCAGCACTATTTATCCTCTCCGGGTGTGTCAACAAGCACGGCATCTCATTAAAATATTACAGCGAGTGTGAAGAGTATTATGACGTTCAAGGCTACTACCACAAAGAGTGCGGTAAAGACGATATTGTGACCTATAAAGAGCTTGAGAAAAAAGCGGACGAAGCTATCGATTATGTTGTCGGTGCCGAGGAAGAGCAGCCAAAAGGGAATGTCTGGTAGCGGAGTTTCTATAAAATAGTTCCAGGCATTTTTTTAAAGATGTACTGTAGTACATCAAGAAAAAATAACGAAGAAATATGAAGCGACTTTACTTTATAGCTATGAAAGTGGCGAAATTTGCCCAGCGAAACACCACTTCACAATGTGAAAAACCGCAGTTTTTAGCCATTTTGATATTTTCATCCTCGCTATAAGGCACAAGAACATTCTCTAACGCTTCTCTTTTTTGCATTATCTCATACTCAGAGTAACCCTGCTCTTTTTTAAAATCATAATAGCACTCAATCAAATCTTTATTTAGTTTTGGGTGATGGCTTATAACCTTTTCACTAAATATAAAAATACCGCCCTTTTTGAGTGAAGCTGATATTTTTTTAACAAGCTCTTCGCGAATCAAAGGACGTATAAACTGGAGCGTATAGTTGCTGATAAACAGATCGGCTTCTTTATACTTATACTCTAGTATATCTGCGTTTGCCAGCTCTATATCCGCCTTAAATGCCTCGCACTTCTTTCTAGCCTGCTCCAGCATCGCTTCTGAATTGTCAAGTCCTATAAGTGTTGCTCTGTTTTTTAGTTTTCTGCTTATATTTATAAGAAGCGTTGCCGTTGAACAGCCAAGATCATAAGCCACACCACCATCTTCAAGCTGTTTTAGAGCAAAAAATTCAGTGATCTTCTGAGACTCCTTGTAAAACGGCACGCTTCTTTGGAGCATATCGTCAAAGACAGCTGCGACCTCTTCATCAAATTCAAACTGTTTTTTTATCGGTTTTGTAAATACTTTATCGTTCATCTTTATTTCCTAGTCTGCAATTTTAACCAAAATATTATGATACAGACCATATAATTTATAAAAAACTAAAGGCGGTCCGATGGAGATCCAGACATCTTATCTTATGATGATATTTTTTGTACTTTTTTTTGCGGTCAGCTTTTGGAAGATATATGCATTCCTGCCAAACAGACAACTCGAAGATGACGATACAACAAAAGAGGCGCAAGAGGAGCTGCAAATACTGATGCTAAAAGTCATAAGGAAAAACAGCGGAGACCTTGACAGCAAAAAACTCTTTAATCTAATGATTACGGATGAGGAGTTTGATAAAGAAAAATTTTGGAGATTTAACGAAAACAGATTGAACAGAGTACTCTCTTCATATTTTTTGCAAAACCCGCATCTAAAAAATATAGGAGATATCTATAAAGAGAGCTAAACAACATATAGAGACTCTATATGTTGTTTTAGTTAGTTTTTACCTATAGCATTTAAGTCAGAAAATGCGTTCTCAACTCTTTGAACCAGAGTCAGCTGACCTGCTCTTAACCATTTTCTAGGATCGTAGTAGTTCTTGTTCGGCTTATCTTCTCCCTCAGGATTTCCGATCTGTCCTTGAAGATAGTCTCTGTTTTTCTCATAATAATCTTTAACACCTATCCAAGTAGCCCATTGTGTATCAGTGTCTATGTTCATCTTTATCACACCATAGCTTATCGCTTCGCGGATCTCTTCGAGCGTTGAACCAGAACCGCCGTGAAAGACAAAGTTTACAGGCTTTTTAGCAGTACCGAATTTCTCTTCTATATATTTTTGAGAGTTATCTAATATCTTTGGAGTAAGAACTACATTTCCAGGCTTGTATACACCGTGTACATTACCAAAAGATGCAGCTATTGTAAAATTAGGCGATACTTCACTTAACTCTTTATATGCAAACGCCACATCCTCAGGCTGTGTATACAACAGAGAGTTGTCAATGTTTGAGTTATCTACTCCATCCTCTTCTCCGCCTGTAACTCCAAGCTCTATCTCGATACTCATACCGATCTTGCTCATTCTTTGAAGGTATTTTTTACAAATTGCCACATTCTCATCCAAACTCTCTTCAGATAGATCAAGCATATGAGAAGAGTATAGAGGCTTGCCGTTACTTTTGTAGTGGCTCTCACCTGCATCCAAAAGAGCATCTATCCACGGAAGAAGCTTTTTTGCGGCATGGTCTGTATGTAAAATAACAGGGATTCCGTACGCCTCTGCCATCATATGGACATGTATTGCGCCCGAAACTGCACCGGCGATTGCCGCTTTCTCTCCCTCGTTGCTCAATCCTTTGCCTGAATAGTACGACGCTCCGCCGTTGCTAAATTGAATAATTACGGGAGATTTCACTTTAGCCGCAGCTTCTAAAACACCGTTTATAGAATCAGTTCCGACAACATTTATTGCGGGAATGGCAAAACCGTTCTCCTTAGCATATTGATAAACTTTTTGCACATCATCGCCAAATAGTACACCCGGCTTTACAATATCTAAAACACCCATTATTAAACTCTTTATTGATAAATTTTTTGCCTAATTGTATTATAGTCTTCATTTAAAATAACTTTCATAAAACCATTATTATGCTAAAATGTCCGAA
>JBFEYZ010000178.1:0-2872 GCA_041561855.1 Sulfurimonas sp.
CAATCGAGACAAAAGCAATCAGAACATACGAAAAAAATTTAGAATATTTTGCTAAAAACAATAAGGATGTGATGGATAAACTGCAAACACTCAACTCAGCTCTAGAAAACGGGACCTACACGCCTAAGTATGATCTAGAGTATATAAAAACCTACTTTGATGTCAAGGAACTAAAGAGTGGCCGATACCTTTACGATAATGACAGCAATGATATCTCAAAAGAGTTAGGCAAACAGGTGGATTTTCATAAAAATTCATACAGCTTTGAAGGCTTTCCTCTGTACAAGTTTTCAAAAGAAAAACTAGCTAATCTGAATGATAAAAGCAGAGGGCTTGAAGGTATCTATCCTGTGATGAACTATTATATCGACAATACAGATGATAATGACGAGATGAATAAAATTGAAAAATTCATCTTTATCGGTGTCGGCTTGGGAATCCATGCCCCTCTTATAAATGAAAAAATAAAAGCAACTGAATACTTGATTATTGAGGATGATATTGAACTTTTTAGACTATCTCTTTTTGTAACCTCATACTTTGATATAGCAAAAAATGCCAAGCTCTATTTCTCGATAGAGGATAATGAAAACATTTTTCTTATTAAAATGAATAGATTTTTGCAAAACACATTTTTTTATAACAGATACCTAAAATACTCATATTTTCCGGCACACTCAAACAACAAAATCAAGCAGATCCAAAATGCACTCGCATCACAGCCATTCACAATATTTCCATACAAAACTCAACTTGAAAAAACATTACGCCCGCTAGAGTATATTAATGACGGGTATAGAGTGTTAAATCTATCAAGACACTTTGAAGACTCTATATTTTCAAAAAAACCGGTACTCCTGATCACTGCTGGTCCATCGCTTAAAAAAAATATTGAGTGGCTGAGGGCAAATCATAAGAAATTCATCGTTGTTGCTATAACGGCTACCCTTAAAGCTCTATATAAGAACGACATTGTTCCAGATATTGTCACCCATCTTGATGGATTTGAACACTCTCTATGTCACTTAGAAAACTTTCCCGTAAAAGAATTTTTAAAAAACAGCATTATTGTACTGGGACCGTTTTCACCATCAAAGCTTAGAACTCTATTCTCAAAAGAGCAGATCTACTACTACGAGGACCAGATCAACTATTTTCAAAATTTTGGCCAGTTATCGGCAAGATGTATCGGCTCCTCAACTCTATTGTTATCGCTCCTATTTAATGCTAAAGAGCTCTATTTGCTTGGACAGGATTTAGCAGTTGATCAAGAGAGCGGCTCCACCCACTCTAATGACCATATATACAGCTCAAAAAACGATATGTTGGCAAAAGATAATTTAGAAAATGTTATGTCATTTAGAAAAAATCTTTTCCCTGTAGAAGGAAATTTTACAAAGACCGTATACACTACATCACTTTTTCATAGTTCACTGCAGTCGCTCTACACCGGTATCCCAAAATTAAAACTTCAAGATCAATCCATTTATAACCTCAATAATGGGGCATATATACATTTAGCCACTCCAACACAGATACAAGATATCGATACCGACTCATTTGAAACAATTGACAAACAAAAGCTTGCCGTTTCAGTTCATAAACTTCTGAATAGATACTCTGCCAAGGAGCTAAGCAGTGATGATATTGATCTAATAAAAAAGCGCCTTGCCTACTCAAAAGAAATCAAAAATATAATTCTCGACTATCAAAATAGAGTCTCAAAAACGCACAAAGAGAAGTACCTTTACGATTTGCTGGGTGTAACCTCTCAACTGCTCTCAAGACATAATAATATTAGCGACAGCTTTACTGAGATATACCACAGCTACTTTAACTATGCACTGCCGATAATCATGGATTTTTTCAATACGAAAGGATTAAAAAACAGTAAAAAGCATATCAAAGTATTTAACGGTTTTGTAGAGAAAGAACTTCTTAATATAGAAGATGTTTACGAAAAGAGTCTTGAAGATTTTATAAAAAACAGATGTTAAATAAAAAATGGCGGGTTAAAACCCGCCATCTAGTCTAATCATAAAGAGAAGTTTTAGACTACTGAAGTAGTCTTAAAACATTCTGTTGAACAGCGTTAGCCTGACTCATAGCATATGAACCAGATTGAGCCAAGATATTGTGTTTTGCAAAGTTTGCAGACTCAGCCGCAAAGTCAACATCACGGATCTGAGACTCAGCCGCTTTAACGTTTACTTGAGTTACAGATATATTTCTAACTGTTGACTCTAGTCTGTTTTGAGCAGCACCAAGCGTAGCACGAAGGTCATCAACTGCGACAATAGCAGTATCCATTGTTGCAATTGTTACTTCAGCATTAGCTTGTGTGTCTACTGTGTATGCACCACCGCCTGTAATTGTAGAAACACCAGCAGAACCTATCGTTACAGATTGAGTTTCATTTGCATAAGCACCCGTATGGAACGTAAATGTACCAGCAGCTCCACCACTTCCATTTAAAAGTTTAATACCGTTAAACGCAGTTGTTGCAGCAATATCACTTGCCTGTGACATAAGAGCCGTGATTTCTCCAGAGATATAACTACGAGAAGTAGTACTCTGCGTATCGTTGGCTGCTTGAACCGCAAGTGTTCTAACTCTGTTTAGAATATTTCCATACTCTTCAAGAGCACCATCTGCAGTCTGGATAAGACCGATACCGTCATTTCCGTTTCTGATTGCTTGACCAAGACCATTTGACTGAGCTGAAAGCTGATTTGCAATAGCAAGACCTGCAGAATCGTCAGCCGCTCTGTTAATTCTTAAACCTGAAGAAAGAGAGTTAAGACTTTTGTCAAGTCCGATATTGTTGTTTGTTGCACTTCTGTGTGCGTTCATCGCACCAATGTTTGTGTTA
>JBFEYZ010000179.1:0-2800 GCA_041561855.1 Sulfurimonas sp.
CTCAATCCTTAAGTTTGTTTATTTTTCTTACTGCTCTGATGATCTCATCGTCTTCTAGTCTGCCTAACATCTCCATTACAGTAATAGCAGCTTGCGGCTTTGCACGGCCTAGCTTCCAATCCTGATATGTACGCATAGATATCCCTAATGAGTCAGCCATATCTTTAAGAGATATTTTTTTTCCATTGTTCTGAGACTCTAGTGAGTTATGAAGAATATTAAACAGGTCATTAATTTGCATAAAAGATTATACGGAATAAATACTTAAATATACATTTAATTATAATTAAAACACATAAAATAATTCATTTTACACATTAAAATATATATAATGTAATGTAAATATATATTTTATAGATATAAATATATTATTATATACGGAATACCGTGTTTTATTTACATGAAAAATCTACTTGAATTGATAGAAAATAAAAAATTAGCAGATTTAAAAAAGTTGTATGGATGAGAAAGAGAGAGAATTTACTTTTCTATTAAGATTTTCTTTTGGGTAGGGTGCAGAGTGATATAGTCGCCTGATTCAACTAAATAAAATGGCTCATAAGCCATCTCTTCTGTTTTATAAGTAAGCTCTTCTCCGTCAGCAAAGGTGAAAGTGATTGTGTTTAAACCCCTAAATGGCTCTTTTACACTTATTTTTGCGTGTTTTACACAGTTTATTATTTTTTCTTGCTTTATCTTTCGTTCATTAATCTGCTCTTTTAAAATAGGAACGTCCGAAGGAGTGTGCCTTAATGCTCCGTCAAGTTTATATTTTAATTCTTCAATTTCCTGAACTAAAAAATCGTATTTGCTGTTTAATGTCGGAATGTCTTTATAGCTTATTTTAAAGAGGTTATCCTCTCCGCTTACTCGTTTTATGCTTATTGAGTTTGATGCATAGACCTTGAGATTGCTCTTAACATTGGTTATTGTCACATTTTCTGCATAAACTGTACCGCCTAGAGAGTTCTCTATCTCAACATTTGTTGCATGAACTTCGCCGCCTTCTAAAAGAGCTATTTTTGCACTATGGCATCTAAGTTTGCCTTTGTGCCTATTAATGGTAGCAAATTTTGCTTCTTGCATAGAGTCTTTATGCGTTGCGCCGTCTATTGTAAGATTTATTGCTCTAAGAGTTGATTTTGCACCGACATGACCGTTTATGTGAATTGTTTCGGAAGTAAGCTCGACCCCTTCACCCAAACTATCTAATGATGTATCGTTTTGGGAGATAATGACTTCTATATTGTTTGCTTCATCTTTTGCTACTGAATCTTGAACACGGGATAGATGCTCCATTGTGATCTTGTTGTCTACATAGAAGTTGTTATTATCAAAGTGGACATAGCCTTTGAGTCTGCTTTTATAGATTTTTTTGTCCTCATTTTCAACGATCTCGATACTTTTTTCATCTACATGGCACTTTAAGTCTTCGCTGTTTTTTGAATAGACGTTATCAACGATCTCTCCGAATGCGTTAAGCCCGTTCTTGCCAAAAATAGGTTTTATAAAATCTACCAAGACCTCCCCCTCATCTACTTCTATAACTTGATGGCTTGTCTCTTTTTGTAAAAAACGCATTACTAGCTTGCTGTTTCTTCTTATTTGCGGGGCTACTCCATTAAATAGGGGGATCTTTACTTTATTTACAAATTTGCCTTTATATAGATATTTCACAAAAGCTTTTAGCTTCTCTTTCATCTGCGCATCAAAGATATTTATGAGAATTCCGTTTTGGGCCTTTATGTTGTTTAGCTCTTTTAGAAGAAGTAGATATATCTCTTTTGGCTGGTATTTTTTATATGGAATATTCGATTCCGGATGAAGAATTATTGCGGGAGATATATTGTTGTCAGAGAAGTTGATGTTATAGTTTAATCTAACTATTTTTTTAGGCGTCTCTTTTAGCGTAATCGTATATATCTGTTTGATTCTAACATGTTCGTTGACAAGTTTGTCATGGTCTTTGTAGTAGTTCTGAATATCTTCGTTATATAGCACAAAGGTGTCATCCGCAACAGTTTTTATGTAGGTCTCTACACTATTTATATTAAATGAGAACTCCAATGCCAAACGGTCATGTTCGGCAGCAAATTTCTCTATTGCGGCGCTGATGTTTTTTGTTTTAATTTTTTTAGTAAGCAAGCAGATCACTATAGTCGTATTTTGAAAAATCGAGGTATAGTTTCCCGTCCTTGTGAATTACTCTCACATCGTTGTCATAAGCATCCAAAAACCTCTTTTTTATAACCTTTTTTTGTGACGACTTGAGGTTTAAGAGTTTTAGATACTCTTTCAACTCTACAATTTCAAGATTGTTGGGAGATACTATCTTGTTGTGATGGCTAAAGCTCTCTACCTCGTGTATGGTGGTTGCCTCCTGCTCAAATTTCAACTTTTTGTTTACAAGCTCTAAAATATTTTTTAACTGTTCATCTTTTGAGCTGTATATCTGCTCTATTTTGTCTCTCTCCGCACGTAGCATCTGTTCTTTGTCATCTATTAGTTTGTCTATCTTCGCTTCAAGCTGAACAATTTTGTTTTTTAGAAAGTTATTCTCTTTTTGGTAAAGTGCCAAAACAGTTGCCACTGTTGTCTTAGGCTTAATAATCTGTTTTTCTTCGCTTGGAGAGCTCTTTTTTTCTTCGTGTATCTCTTCTCTTTTTTCCCTCTCTAGAGAGCTTCTGGTAACTATTATGTATGTTTTACCCTCTTCAATAATATAGTTTAATTTTTTTGCTTTAATCTTCGAGTTTACCATCTCTTTAGACATCTTAAAATATTTGCAATATTCATCTAC
>JBFEYZ010000180.1:0-2730 GCA_041561855.1 Sulfurimonas sp.
CGTGCCGGCGGGAGATATTGGAGTCGGGGCTAAAGAGATAGGGTATCTTTTTGGAGAGTATAAAAAAATAACATCTTCGTATGACGGTGTTTTAACAGGCAAGCCATATATGTTCGGCGGCTCTTTGATGAGACCGGAAGCTACAGGCTACGGCGTCGTATATTTTACACAGACTATGTTAGAGCTTGAGGGCAAAGAGGGACTTGCGGGTAAGATATGTACGGTAAGCGGGGCAGGCAACGTAGCTCTTCACGCAATAGAAAAACTTTTACAGATAGGAGCTATCCCTGTCACATGCAGTGATTCAAGAGGGATGATATATGATTCAAGAGGTGTCGACCTGCCGCTGTTAAAAGAGCTTAAATTTGAAAAAAGAGCCTCTTTGGAGCTTTACTTAGAGTCTCATCCGGATGCTAAATACATTCCCGTATGCGATTATCCTGATGGTGAGCATGCGGTGTGGGGAGTAGAGTGTTATGCGGCATTTCCTTGTGCAACTCAAAATGAGCTTAATGAAGCTGATGCTCAAAATTTAATAGCAAACGGATGTGTGAGTGTGAGTGAGGGAGCAAATATGCCATCTACTCCTGAGGCCATTGATGCACTCTTAAACCATAATGTATGCTTCGCTCCGGCAAAAGCGGCAAATGCCGGCGGAGTCGTGGTTAGCGAGTTTGAGATGAGCCAGAACGCTTCAATGCAGAGATGGCATTTTGAGAAAATAGATATTAAACTTAAGTTTATAATGGAACAGATATGTAAAAGAGTTGTACTGACGGCAAAAGATTATAAAGTTGAAGGAAACTACGTTGACGGTGCAAATATAGCCGGATTTAAAAGAGTTGCGGATGCTATGATAGCAGAGGGGATATAGCAAATAATTTTTTAATGATTTTCCCTAACCCTAAATTTAGACTTTTGCGATAAAATTACGGATTAAAAATTAATACAAAGTACACAAAATATGCAAAACACGAAAGCAAGATCTAACATCTACGCACTATTATCCCGCGTCTTGTTGCAGGAGTTAGATGAGAATATGTTAAACATGATAAAAAATGACGAAAACATTTTGGACTTCTTCCCCACGCTTAAAGAGTGGAAGCCTCTTGGAGAAGTATCTAATGAAAAGCTTCTGCATGAGTATCTAAATCCTGATTTTGTCAACTTGTCTCTTTTGCATCTTATCCCGTATGAGACCTTCTATATCAGGGAAGACCAGAAGATAGAGACAGGCGGTGCAAATCCGGTGACAGATATGTACAGCGCATATAATTTTATGGTCGATTTTGAAGTTGCTCGTACTATCTCTGCCGATCATATAGGGGTTGAGCTGGAGTTTATGCACCATCTTGTAGAGGCAGAGATAAAAGCTCTTAAAGAAAATGACGTTGATGCGGTAAAAGAGCTAAAAGCAATTCAGAGCGAGTTTTTAAACAAACATCTTTTAAAGTGGGCGCCCCTTTATCTCATCAATGTAAAATATGAGGCAAGAACACCTCTGTATTATGATGCTGCTGATATGGCTTTAGAGTTTATACTTAGCGATAACGAGTATTTGGCCAAGGAGCTAAATCTCTAAATGATACAGCTCAAAGCCAGCCGTTGTGTCCGCTCGCTCTCAAAAGAGAGTGAGTGCAACAGATGTGAACTTATCTGCCCGACAGAAGCTATTGTGGTGGGTTCTAACCCGCTCCCGTCTATCAACTTCTCGGCATGTGTGGGCTGTGGCGCATGTGATGCTGTATGTCCGAATGAGGCACTCTCTTTGGATGATTTTAGTGCGACCGAGTTCTTCTTTAGCTTTATGGAAGATAGTGAGAATCTTATATCTTGCAGGAAAAACGTTCCATGTATAGCCTCTCTAAATATTGAGAACATCATATCGATGGCGCTTCTTAAAAAAGAGATGGTATTTGATATGGGGCATTGCAATGAGTGTGCAATAGCACACAAATGCCGACCACAAATCGAGAAAAATCACGAAGAGGCTTCTTATGTGCTTGAAGCGATGCAAAGCGGTGCGATTATAAAGCTTGAAGATGTGAAGTATGAAAAAGAGAACAGCGGCGAAGAGGGTTCAGCTAATAGAAGAGAGTTCTTTAGCAAGGTAAATTTGGCGGGAGCATTCAAGGCAAAGCAGCAGTTTGAAAAAGAGATTCAAAAAGCAACGGATGAGCTTGTTGAGCATACTCTGCAAAAAAGCGACATAGCCCTTTTGAAACAGAAGCGAATAACAGACAGAAGAAAGCTTTTCTTTACGGCACTGAAGCGTATTGAAAAACCGGAAGTGTATCATATTATTGAAGCAGATGAACTGACGTTCACATCTTCAAAAGAGATAAACAGCGATATATGTACGGCTTGCCAGATGTGTTACAGAGTATGCCCCAGCGGGGCCTTAAGTTCAGATATTAAAAACTCCAAGATAGAGTTTGACCCGTTTTTGTGCATAAAGTGTCATATTTGTCATGATGTTTGCGTGCCAGAAGCGATCACGCTCTCATCTACATACAGAGTAAAAGAGTTTTTTGAGCCCGAGGTTCATAGCCTCATAAAATTCAATGTCAGAAGATGCGATGAGTGCAATGTCATTTTTAGCACAAATTCAGACGAGAGGCTGTGTTACAGATGTAAAGCAGAGGAAGAAGAGGCAAGGGCACTTTGGGGAATATGAGGAGATTCGAGAAATGATGAACAACGGCAATGAGATATCACATCACACTAAGC
>JBFEYZ010000181.1:0-2672 GCA_041561855.1 Sulfurimonas sp.
ATACGTCCAGCTATTTCGGCAAGTACCTGATTCATTTTTGCAGCATAAAGACGAGAGCGCTTAGCAAGCTCTTCCGCACGACGAAGCTTTGCAGTAGATACAAGCTTCATTGCGCGAGTTGTCTTCTGAGTGTTGGAAACACTCTTTATCTGTCTTTGAATATCTTTCAAGTTTGCCATAAAGTTTTCCTTACGCCACTACGAAGCTAGCTTTGAACTCTTCAAGTGCTTTCAACATTAGTGCTTTAGTATCATCATCTACTTTAGAAGTGCTTCTGATACTCTCAAATATTTGAGGGTAAGATGCTTCGATAAACGGATACATCTCTGCTTCAAAACGAACAACATTTGAAGGATCCATATCATCCAAGAAACCTTCATTACCAGCAAATATTATTAAAACTTGCTTCTCTGCAGAAAGCGGAGAGAATGGAGGCTGTTTTAGAACCTCTACCATTCTTTGTCCACGCTCTAGCTGATTACGAGATGTTTCATCAAGATCAGACGCAAACTGAGCAAATGCTTGAAGTTCACGATACTGAGCAAGGTCAAGTCTTAATGTACCTGCAACCTGCTTAGTAGCTTTAATCTGTGCAGCACCACCAACACGTGAAACTGAAAGACCAACGTTGATCGCAGGACGGATACCTGAATTGAATAGTTCAGTCTCAAGGAAAATCTGACCATCTGTTATAGAAATAACGTTTGTCGGAATATATGCAGCAACGTCTCCCGCTTGTGTTTCAATAATAGGAAGAGCAGTTAAAGAACCTGCACCTTTCTCATCTGAAAGTTTTGCAGCTCTCTCCAAAAGACGAGAGTGAATATAGAAAACATCTCCAGGGTATGCCTCACGGCCCGGAGGACGGCGAAGAATAAGTGACATCTCACGGTAAGCAACTGCGTGCTTTGATAGATCATCATATACTATTAGACCATGTCTAGCGTTGTCACGGAAATATTCTCCCATTGTAACACCTGTATACGGAGCCAAAAACTGAAGCGCTGCAGCTTCAGATGCAGTTGCAGAAACTATTATAGTATACTCAAGTGCACCATGCTCCTCTAAACGACGAATAATCTGTGCAACAGTAGACTCTTTCTGACCGACTGCAACATAGATACATACAACGCCATTGCCTTTTTGGTTAATAATAGCATCAAGAGCAACAGTAGTTTTACCAGTTTGTCTGTCACCGATAATAAGCTCTCTTTGACCTCTACCGATTGGAACAAGAGCATCAATCGCTTTAATACCTGTTGCTAAAGGCTCATGAACAGATTTTCTGCTCATGATACCAGGAGCCTTCTCTTCAACAAAACGAGTTTCAGTTGTCTCAATAGGACCTTTACCGTCAATCGGTTCACCTAGTGCATTTACTACACGCCCAAGAAGCGCATCGCCGACAGGAACACGAAGAAGCTTGCCTAATCTCTTAACAGACATACCCTCTTTTAATACTGCTCCAGCACCAAGAATAACGACACCTACAGTGCTCTCCTCAAGGTTCATTACCAAACCTCTTGTTCCATCTTCGAACTCTACCATCTCTCCTGCCATAACATTGCTAAGTCCGTAAACTTGAGCAACACCATCGGCATAAGAGACGATTTTACCCGTCTCATTTATATCAACACTTAGTTCAAAGTTATCGATACGCTCTTTGATTATTGAGCTGATTTCATCAGCCTGAATTTTTGCTACCACTACACATCTCCTCTCGTTGAAAGTTAAATTGCTTTTGCAATATGTTCTATAATTTGACTATTGATTCTTGATTTTGAGAAACTGATCTCAACACCTAAATCTTGCACATCTACTTTTATTCCGTTAAAGCTGCTTTTTTCAAACTTTAAAGATATTTTTGAATCAAACTTGCTGCCTAAGCCGCTGCTTAAATCCTCTATAACTTTAGGTTCGATATCGCTGTTGCTATATACCACTCCGCTATAACTCTTTGTCGTAGATGCTATATCTTTTCTCATTACCTCTGCTATCGCAGGAATAATGCTTATACGATTATGCTCAGCTAAGAGTTTAATTAAATTATCAACATCTTTAGATTCTGTAGACTTTACTGCATCTAATAAAATCTCTGATTTTTGGCTCTTGCTAACATCAGGATTGTTGATTATTTGAATAAACTTTTCATCTTTAAATGCTTCTGCTAAAACAGAGAATATAGAAGCTATTTCCTGCATCTTCTCTACATCAGAGCTTTTTTTAATAGCTTTTATATATCTTTTTGCAATTAACTCTTCCATTTATGCCACCTTCTTTAAGATAACATTTGCCATTGCCTCTTTGTCAAAGCTCTCATCACTTTGGCTAAGCACCTCTTTAAGCGTATCTTCTACAACGCTTCTGACCATTTTTCTCTGTTCAAACTCTACTAAAACAGCTTGTTGTTTTGCCATGATTTCAATATCTGCATCACACTGAGTCATAATATTGTCATTTATAACTTTATTCTCTTTTTTTGAGCTGACAGCAAGGTCTTGCGCGAATTTCTCAGCCGCTGCAATTTTAGCCAAAGCATCTTTTTTTAAAGCTGCCGTCTCTCTTAACTTCTCTTGCACTTTTTTCATCTCATCTGCAATAGACTGACTTCTTGATGCAAAATAGTTTTTTACAGGTTCAGCAACAAGATACCAGATAAGTCCTGCAAACAG
>JBFEYZ010000182.1:0-2566 GCA_041561855.1 Sulfurimonas sp.
AGTACTAAAAAGCAAAATTGCTAATCGCTTAAAAAGAAAGCGTCGTATTCGTGCAAAAATATCTGGATGTGCTTCACTTCCTCGTGTTTCTGTGTTTCGTTCAAATCGTTATTTGAGTGTTCAAGCTATTGATGATGCAACTGCTACGACATTGTGCGCGCTAAATTCAAAAGCAATAGGTCAAAAAGCAAATAAAGAGGGTGCAGCTGCACTAGGCGCGGCATTTGCTGCTACGCTAAAAACAGCTAATGTCTCTGAGATCGTTTTTGATCGTAATGGTTACCAATACCACGGTGTTATAGCTGCATTTGGTGACGCACTTCGTGCAAACGAAATTAAGTTCTAGGGGTTAAGATGGAAATCAATAGAGAAGATTTTGAAGAATCAATTGTTAATATAGGCCGTGTTACAAAAGTTGTAAAAGGTGGACGTCGTTTCCGTTTTACAGCACTTGTAGTTGTTGGTGATAAAAAAGGTACTATCGGTTTTGGTGCTGGAAAAGCGAAAGAAGTTCCAGACGCTATCAAAAAAGCTGTAGATAATGCGTTTAAAAACCTAAGTAAAGTTAGTATCAAAGGTACTACAATTGCACATGACATTGAACATAAGTACAATGCAAGTCGTGTTCTTTTAAAGCCGGCATCAGAAGGTACAGGGGTAATCGCGGGTGGTGCTACTCGTCCTGTTCTTGAGCTTGCAGGTATTCAAGACATACTTACAAAGTCAATAGGTTCAAACAATCCAGGTACACTAGTGCGCGCTACGGTTGAAGCACTAGGTCGCTTAAAAGGATAGATGATGGGTATTGAAAATTTAACACCGGCAGAAGGTTCTGTAAAGAATCGTAAAAGAGTCGGTCGCGGGCAAGCTTCGGGAACAGGTAAAACTGCTGCTCGCGGATCTAAAGGTCAAAAAGCTCGTACTGGTTACAAAAGAAAAAGAAACTTTGAGGGTGGACAGCAGCCACTTGCAAGAAGACTTCCTAAAATCGGATTTACTTCTCGTGTAATCAAGCCGTACGTAATCAACGTTGAGAAAATAAAAGCAGTTGCTGAGCTTTCTGAAATTACTATGGAGAGTATCCGTGGTGTTCATAAAATAGCTGCTTGTGTTACTAAAGTTAAGTTGGTTGGTGCTACTGCTAAAGATCTAGCATCAAAAATTAAAGACGACAACGTTACTACTACAGGTAAATAGTCGTGAATAAAAATCTAGTAAATAAGATACTTATTACTATCGGGTTTTTATTTATTTATCGCCTACTGGCATACGTGCCGGTTCCGGGCGTAGACGCTTCTGTTATCGCTTCATTCTTCGACTCACATCAATCAGATGCACTAGGCTTATTTAATATGTTTAGCGGCAATGCTGTTGAGAGAATGTCAATCATAGCTCTTGGAATTATGCCTTATATTACCGCTTCTATTATTATGGAACTTTTAGCGGCTACATTTGCTCCGCTTGGACAGATGAAAAAAGAGCGTGACGGAATGGTTAAGTATATGCAGATTATTCGCTATGCGACAATCTTAATTACAGTCATTCAAGCAATAGGTATAAGTGTCGGGCTTCAGAGTCTTACAGGGCCTAATGGTAACAGCGCAATATTAATCGATCACAATACATTTATACTTGTCTCTGCTATATCGATGGTAGCAGGAACTATGCTTCTTATGTGGATTGGTGAACAGATTACACAAAGCGGTATAGGTAACGGTATATCGTTGATCATTTTCGCGGGAATCGTCTCAGCAATTCCAAGCGCTATCGGTCAAACAATCACTATGGTAAATACTGGTGCTATGAGTTTCTTGACGGTAATTGCAATTCTTGCTCTAATACTGGCAACAGTAGGCATAATTATTTATGTTGAACTAGGTGAACGCCGTGTACCAGTTACATACGCTAAAAAAGTTATGATGCAAAACCAAAATAAAAGAGTTATGAACTATATTCCTATCAAGGTTAACCTCTCAGGTGTTATTCCTGTTATCTTTGCTAGTGCAATATTAATGTTCCCAATGACTGTTTTATCAAGTAGTAGCAACCCTACTATACTTGCAATTGCAGATTACTTAAACCCGAATAGTTATTTCTTTAACTTTTTGACATTTGTTTTTGTTGTTTTCTTTGCATTTTTCTATGCATCGATCACTTTCAATTCAAAAGATATATCGGAAAATTTGAAAAAACAGGGTGGTTTTATTCCCGGTATCCGTACAGGAAATGCTACGGCTGAGTTTTTAAACACTACCGCAAGCAATCTTACGTTTACAGGTGCACTCTATCTAGGTCTGGTTGCAACTCTTCCTTTTATGATCATAAAAGGCATGGGTGTTCCATTCTTTTTCGGCGGTACTGCGGTTCTGATCGTAGTTCAGGTTGCACTGGATACTATGAGAAAAATCGAGGCTCAGGTTTATATGAGCAAGTATCAAACATTAAGCGCGGTTGGTCTTTAAAAAATGGCCATTGCGCTTAGAAAACCTCTAGAGATAGAGAAACTTCGCGCTGCTAACAAGATTGTCGGCGGTGCGTTAGAACTACTTCGTCAAAACACAAAACC
>JBFEYZ010000183.1:0-2550 GCA_041561855.1 Sulfurimonas sp.
CGGACTAATAGGAGTTCCGTTTGGTGAGCTCATAGGCTTAGAGATCGGATGCGGAGGTGCAAACGCTATACCGCAGGCAAACATATTGCCGTAAGTCGGGTTTTGGTAAGTTGTCGGCCAGTCACTTGCTTTCCAGTTCTCATATGAGCCTGCTGAGTAATTAGCATCGACTTTCATAAAGCCGTTTGGAGCAAAAACTGTATCTGTAATATCTGAACCGTCTTTTGCATAAGCCTTAAGACCTACACCTGCAAAAGGAGGAATAAGCATTGAGAAGTCAAACTCCTCTTCACCCATTGTGCCGTCAAGCAACTCATAGTGAACTTTGCCTTTTTCAACTTTATTTACATGGGCACCTATTATCCAGTCAACATCTCTTTCTGTAAATAGAGACTCGGCAAAGATTTTTGAACTGACCGCAAAACCCATACTCTTCATATGAAGTCCGCCTACTCCAAAATCGCCTAAGAAAGACTCGTTTGAGATCCATTTTATATCAGCCATATCGCGAACACCTGCTTTTTTAAGCTCATGTTCAATATTGAAGATATATTCAAAAGCGGCACCTTGACAAGTACACATACCGTGCCCGGTACCTATTAAAAACTTTTGACGCTCACCCTGCTTCATCTTCTGTATACATTTTTGAAACTCTTCATTCGCATGAACAGCGTGATCAGCCGTACAAACCGAAACTGTAAATTCACCTAAACCGTTAGCGTCACCGAGACCGGGAGTAGCACCAAAGTTTAGTTTTGGTCCCGTTGCATTGATTAAGTAGTCATATTCTACATTCTCAACTTCGCCTTCGCGTTCCGCAAGCGTATACTCTATAGTCACGAAAGGTTTATCGCTTGACTCTGCACCCTCCGGATTAATAGAGACAGCCTTTGCCTGTTTATAATTGATACCTGCTTTTGCATAAACAGGAGCTAAGTCAAAAGTGACCTCCTCCTTGCTCATCTCACCGACACCGACCCAAATATTTGATGGAATCCAATTCCATTTTGAATTTGGTGTCACAACAACTACCTCATGGGCAGAGCCTAACCATTTTGCGGCAAAGGTAGCAGCAGTATGACCTGAAACTCCTCCACCAAGAACAACTAATCTAGCCATTACAATAGATCCTTTTAATTATATTAAGTATAAAAACCCACCACAATACTATCTTAAAATTGTCAAGAATCTCTTTACAATTTCTTATAATTATACTTTTACTATTTTACTCACTATCTCATACACGTTTTTTGAAAGTGATGGCTCTGCCAATACTCTCTCAAGCTCTTCTCTCATCAATTTTTTATTGACTTTATTCATCTTTTTATATATCTTAAACGATCCGGCAAGCCCCGATGCCATCTGAGGATTTATCTTGTCTATGTCTATAATCTTGTCTACTACGAACTTATAGCCGTAACCGTCTTTTGCGTGAAAGTGTTTGTAATTCCTTGCAAATACACCAATAAGAGAACGGACAAGGTTAGGGACCAGCTCATTATAAGCAGGATCGTTTTGAAGCGCCATAACGCGATCGAGCGTTCCTGCTCTGTGTGATGCAGCCAAAATTGAGAAATATTTGTTCATAACAAGCGTATCTCTGTTGTACTTTTTGTAAAAATGCTGTAATGCAACGGCTGAGAACTCGGACGATATGTTTTCTAAGACATCAAGAGCAGCTATCCTGTCTGTCATTGTTGCAGAGTCGTTATATTGAGCGTTTGCAATTTTGATAACCTCATCGCTCTCTAGGGCACTGAGAAGTTTAAGTGCCCTGTTTTTTATGGCTCTCTTGCCGATATTCTGGGCATCAAGCTCTTTGCACTCAGGAGTGTGGTTTTTATTGTAAATACCAAAAAGCTTATCTTTAAATGTTAACGCAAGGTGTTTATGCAACCTCTCTTTAGCCTCGTAAATAGACTCGAAATCCACAACCTCCTGTCTTTGCATAATCGCACTCACGCTAGGCAACTCCATCAGAAGCGCCTTAAATGAGAGGTCAAGTTCATCATCGTCTAAAATATGCCCGAAAGCATTAACAAACTCGTCATCTAACTCTTTGCCTTTTATCATATTTTCTATAACTTGAAGTCCGAAAGATTGAGCTGATTCGTACCTGACATAACTATTGCTGTCATACCTCATTAAAAAAGCGTAATCATTATGCGACTGCTCTACTATTATAGGCGCTGAAAAATCCCTGTTTATAGAGAGAATAGGCTTCTTTTTAAGATCAAAGACAAACTCCTCTGTCTCTTTAGAGACAATAAGCGTCTTGTGTTCTATCTCCTTGCCGTTATCATCCAAAAGAGCCATCTTAAGAGGGAAAAAGTATGGTTTTTGCTCGCTTCCGTCAACCGCCTTTGGAATCTTCTGCGTCAATGTAAAACTATATTTGCCATTCTCAAATTTCTCATCTATGTGCAGCTTTGGCGTACCTGATTGATGGTACCACCTCTCAAACTGCCCAAGGTCGATCCCGCCGGCTTTGCCCATTGCCCATAAAAAGTCATCCGTTCTAACCGCTTGTCCATCAAACGCATCAAAGTA
>JBFEYZ010000184.1:0-2509 GCA_041561855.1 Sulfurimonas sp.
GGATTTGAATATTTAGGAAGAGGGCTTGAACTATCGAACATAAGCTATCTAGGCCGTGTAGCCAAAGAAAACGGCTACTCTACAATGGCAATGCAGGGCGGAAACCGTCGCTCATATAGAGTTGACGCTGTCTCTCACATTGCAGGATTTGATGAATATTATGGTGCAGAAGATATTCCAAATATAGAAGTTATTGAAGAAGGAAGAGAAGCTCGTACAGGTACATATGATCATAATCTTTTAAATTTTTATAATAAAAAAATATCGGAGTTAAAAGAGCCTTTTCTCTCTTTTGCGTTTACATCGACCAACCACCCAGACCTTCATCTGCCAAGAGCAGAATTTGAAAGATACCCCCATAATTTAAATAACTATTACGGCGAGCTAAACGCGTACCTATATGTGGACAATGCAATTGAAAAATTTATCAACAACGCAAAAAAAGAACCTTGGTTTGATAGAACCATATTCATATTCACTGCTGACCACGGGAATGGTGATGCGCTAAATAGAATCGGAAAAGAACTTAGAGGAAATCCTGAGCATCTAAGCACAATTGAACATTATAGAATTCCACTTATTATCTATGCTCCAAAAATTTTTAAACCAAAAGAAATAACTACTCTTGGATCTCAGAATGATATTTTTCCAACAATAGTGGATATGCTTGGCTTCGATGCAAATATAACTACACTAGGCAACTCACTGTTTGACAATGATGTAAAAAATAGATTTGTATATTTATTCGGCGGCAATATGATTGGCCTTATAAATGAGCATGGCTACATTATGCATAATTTTAAAAATGTTGTCGAACAGTACGGACAAGAACTTGAAAAAACTAAAGAATTACTGTTTGCCATAGATACTGCTGAAGCAAACTTACTTGAAACAAACAGGTGGGCAAGATGAAAATACTTATAATTTTACCAAACTGGCTTGGCGACGCCGTTATGGCAACTCCAGCCATAGAACTTTTAAGCACTTATTATCCAAATGCAAAGTTTACTTTTGTAGGAAGTTTTGTCTCTATAGAAGCGCTGAAGTATCATCCCAGATGTGAAAAAGCTGTAGTAGATGAGACAAAAAAATCATCTAACAGGATCAAAGCGACATATGAACTTGCCAAAGAACTAGGCAGTTTTGATATGGCTGTCTCTTTTAGAAATCAGATCCACTCATCTTTGCTTCTAAAACTCACCCAAACCGTTTTGTGCATTGCCAAAAGGTCTTGGCACTCTAGGTTTCTGTTATCTCATACTCCGACTATCAAAGCAGACAAACACCTAAGCCGACAGTATGCAGAACTTGCGATGATAAATACAGATGCCTGGGATAAAACAACACCGCACCTTAAACTCTACATAGAGCCCAAAAAGTTTGAAAAACCGACAATGGGAATTAATGCCGGAGCCACATACGGAAGTGCAAAAAGATGGTATCCTGAGAGATTTGCAGAGGTCGCACGCGAGTTTAGCTCAAAATATGACATTATCATCTTCGGCGGACCGAATGAAGTGGAGATGGCAAATGAGATAGAATCCTATCTTGTATCTTCCAATGTAACAAACTACACAAACTTGGCAGGCAAAACAAATATAAAAGAGCTTTGCTCGCTTATCGGAGGATGCTCGCTATTTGTGACAAACGACAGCGGGCCGATGCACGTTGCCGCAGCATATCAAGTTCCTACCGTCTCAATTTTCGGCCCTACAAAACATACGGAAACTTCACAGTGGATGAATGAAAAAAGCAAGATCGTAAGGCACGATATGGAGTGTGCCCCATGCATGAGAAGAGAGTGCCCTCTTGGGCACCATGAGTGTATGAAAAGCATTACGGCCGATGAAGTTATCAGAGCCGTAAAAGAGTTGGAAGTTTAGTCTAAAATAGAAATTTCAGACCAAAATAAACTGAGTCGTTATACTCAACGTCTCCTCTTTTATAGTTTGTGTCCATATGCCTGTATCCAAACGTTACAAAAGCATTTTGTATTGCCTCTGCCTCCAAAGTGAAACGGTACTCCAAGAAGCTGTCGGCTTTATCCAGAGACAAAACTTCCGGCGCAGCGTACAAAGACGCGCCTGCATAAAACGGAACGCTTGAAGTCACTGGAAGTTTATAAACTGCCTCTACTCCAAACGGGATTGATACAAAATCTTTCGTATGATTCAATTTTGCCCCGATTCCAAGTCTAAAATCAGGGCTTATCTCCCTTTGCATCAAAAAATTAACCTCTTGATAATCATCAATAGAGCGCACATCGCTGTGTCTCTCATCCGCATTTAAATACTTTGCACCCAGAAAAATTGTATCAGGCTCTACACTGTCGTTAAACTGCCCCATATCAAGCCTTGCAGAGAGCTCCAAATCCGAGTTATTTATATTTACTTCCGCATTGTGCATTGCAAAAACCGACACGGCACTCAAAGCCGTTAAACATATCTTCTTAAACATCTACATCTCCTTTTATTTTTTGAATCGTCTTTGTAGTGCTCTTTCCGTCTAC
>JBFEYZ010000185.1:0-2450 GCA_041561855.1 Sulfurimonas sp.
AATATCAGAGCACATCTAGGCAAGGATTTTATAACTACAATCAAAGGAGTCGGCTATAGAGTTAACATCCAGTGAAAAAAAGTCTTTTTGGGGCTTTTTAGGGCTATACATAGGCTCATCGGTCTTTCTTATACTCTTTATCGCAGTAAGCTTTTACCGTTATGAGTCCTCAAATATTATCTCTATGAAAAAGGAGAAGATGCAGAGCATAGCTCTTGGTGTCTCTGCGAAGATAATCTCATCTTATATGCACTCCGAGCCTTTGCATGTAGAAGAAGTAGATGGGTACGATATAGTGCTTTACGATGAGAACAAGATGCCCATTTATGGCAATGGAATGGAAGATATAATCTTTGAGAAAGGGTTTTACAAAGATAAAAGATTCGACTATTTTGTCGATACGAGCCCCCAGATGCACCATGGCGTAAAGTACCTTGTTTTAAAGAGCAAAAAAGAGGATGAACAGATAGCAAAACTGCTGCAAAGCGTACTCTTTACAGCTATGTTTTCGGTTATGGTCGTAGCGGTTGTGGGCTACTTCCTATCAAAGATGTTTTTAAAACCCATTCAAAACGAGAGATTGAAACTCGACAAGTTCATCAAAGACTCAACGCATGAACTAAACACTCCCATAACCGCAATCCTTATGAGTATCGAGAGGCTTAAAAAAGAGAAGATAGATGAGAAGATCTTAAAAAGAGTGGATATAAGTGCAAAAAGAGTGCAAAAGATCTACTCCGATTTGACATATCTGTTATTAGAGAGTGAAAATCAAAATGTAAAAGAGATCAACCTAAAAGAGATCGTAGAGAACGAACTTACTCTCTATGAAGATCTGGCACTTAAAAAGTCAATATCTATCCATAAAGAGCTAGAGGATGCTTTTTTTAGCATAGATGAAGTGAGTGCCCAGAGACTTTTTGGCAATCTTATTTCCAATGCACTCAAATACAATAAGCACGGCGGCAAGATGGAGCTAAAGCTCACGGCAGACATGTTTAGCATCTCCAACAGCGGTATCGGTATAAAAAAAGAGCAGCAGAGTAGGATTTTTGATAGGTTTTACAGAGCAAACGAGTATGAAGGCGGGTTTGGAATAGGCTTGGATATAGTAAAGAGAGTTTGCAACAGATACAATATAAAAGTAGAGATAAGCTCTAAAGAAAATGATTTAACGACTGTTACTTTGAAGTTTTAAAAGAGGTGGTGGCCAATCTCGGAATCGAACCAAGGACACAGTGATTTTCAGTCACTTGCTCTACCGACTGAGCTAATTGGCCGTGAAGTTGTTTAAAAGAGGTGGTGGCCAATCTCGGAATCGAACCAAGGACACAGTGATTTTCAGTCACTTGCTCTACCGACTGAGCTAATTGGCCATCTTTTAAAGAGCGCAATTATATCTTTTAGGGACTGAAAGTAAACTTACAGAGTGCTCTCTTGAATGTTTTTGAAGAGTTCGACTATTGAAATTTGTTCAAGTTTTTTTATCTTTTTCTCTAGTGAATCAACACTTTCATCTTCATCTAAAGTGACTTTTTTTTGTAAAAGTATTTCACCTTCGTCATAGTTTTCATTGACTTTGTGAATAGTTACGCCGCTATGTGTTTCACTGTTTTTTATAACAGCCTCATGCACGTATCGGCCGTACATGCCTTCCCCGCCATATTTTGGAAGAAGCGCGGGATGGGAGTTTATTATATTGAACTCTCTTGTCAGAGCACTGGAGAGCTTTTTCATATAGCCGGATAAAAATACATAGTTGCATTCATTCTCTTTTAAAAGCAGCGCTATTTTTTCATCAGGGTCTGCATCTGTTTTTGAGTTTACTACACAGTTTTTTATACCGTATTTTGCAGCATTTTGTAAAACCAAGGCATTTTGGTTGTTTGATATGACAAGGGATAGTTCGATATTGAGCTCATTTTTGACTACAGCTTTATAAAGTGCGTTAAAACCGCTTCCGTTGTGCGATGCAAGTACTGCTACTTTTATCATCAGAGCTCTTTTACGGCATTTTTAAAGACATCGCCTCTATGTGCGTATGAAGTAAACTCATCAAGACTTGCAGCTGCAGGAGAGAGCAGGGCGACTTCATCTTCTTTTAAATTTTTATCGATCTTTTTTACGGCATCTGCCAAGTTTTCACAAAGAGTATATGCAACGTTGTATCTGCGTGCAAGCTCGGAGAGTCTCTCTTTGTTTGAGCCAATGTTGTATATCTGAACATCGCAGCTTTTAAGAAACTCAAACAGTTCGCTCAAATCAACACCCTTGTCGTCACCGCCTAAAATAAGGTGAATGTGATGATCTTTATAGCGTTTAAGCGCGACAATGGCAGCATCAAGGTTTGTCGCCTTTGTATCGTTCACCCATAGGCGGGCTTTAGAGTCTCTAAGCTCCTCTTGTCTATGCGGGTCTATGACAAATGAGTTGATCTTTTCATAATCAAC
>JBFEYZ010000186.1:0-2430 GCA_041561855.1 Sulfurimonas sp.
CCCACTCGCCAAACTCGTTCATAAGATAAGCCGCACCTACGGAGCAGTGCATCATCATAATGTTTTTTTTGCTTTTGTCTATATTCTCTTCGCAGAGCTCAATTTGTGAGAGTGCCTTTGTCTCGTCGTTCATATGGGGCAGGGCGTGAAATATGATGTGTTCAAACTCTATCTTTTTATACTCCTGCTCATACGCCGCATAGACATTTTTAAAGTTTTCAAAGATCTTGAGTATTGGCGAGCTCAGGTTTGTTCTAGGGGTTGAGTGGTTTCCTGCTATAAGAATAAATGGGATGTCAAGAGAGTCTATGATCTTAAACTGTTCAAGTGCAAAAGTTATAGCGCGGTTCGATGGGCTTGAGCGGTGAAAAAGATCGCCCGTATGGATGATATAGTCTGGTTTTATCTCTTTTATCTGCTCTACGACCTGAGCAAAAGCATCGTAAAAATCGGCTTCTCTCTGGTTGATGTTTTCATCATTTAAAACTTCAAGGTCGTTAAAGCCCAGATGGGTGTCGCTAAAATGGATGATCCTCAAGATAGACTCCTGATCGTTTTGGATATTCTATCTGAAAAATTTATTTTTTGAAAAACTTATGATAAAAATCTTTTATAGTTCTTAGCTTTGTTCTGCTTATCGCCAAAGAGCCGCTCTCGACCTTTCCGCTTGTGACAGTTGTTCCGGCAGCTATCATCACATCGTCCTCGATGGTTACCGGTGCTACAAGCTGTGAATCACTTCCTACAAAGACGTTCTTGCCGATTATTGTCTGGTATTTTTTGACTCCGTCGTAGTTGCAGGTAATGACTCCCGCACCTATGTTTGTACCCTCATCGACAGTGGCATCTCCTATATAGCTTAGATGACCGGCTTTTACACCTTTAAGGGTGGATTTTTTAACCTCTACAAAGTTTCCTACATGTGAATCTTCAAGCTCTGAAGCAGGGCGCAGATGAGCCAGAGGTCCTACGTCGGAGTTTTTGACTATGCTGTCTTCGATGACGCTGTGCGCTTTTATGTGGGAGTTTATTATTTTGGAGTTTCCTGTTATGCGGCATCCGTTCTCTACGATACATTCACCCTCGAAAGTCACACCCTCTTCAATATAGATTGTCGAAGGGAGCTGCATTCTCACGCCTGCTTCCATTATAGAAGTTTTGATTCTATCTTGCATTATCTCCTCGGCCACAGCCAAATCTTTTTTTGAGTTTACACCCCTGAAGTGCTCTTCATCGACCAAGAGAGGAGAGACGCTCAGCCCATCGGCTCTCACATAGATATTACATCTGTAAGGTAGTACTCTTTTTGAGCGTTGTCGTTGCGAAGCAGAGGGATGTATTTTTCCAATACATCTTTGGAAAAAGCGTATATACCGGCATTTACTGTTGTCACTGCCAACTCATTTTCTGAGGCATCCTTCTGTTCTACTATCTTTTTGACTTCCCCGTCTTCAATTATTACGCGGCCGTATCCGTCTGGATTTGGCAGATTAAAAATGGACATTACGATATCAGAGCTACCGTGTAAAAATCCATCAAGCGCTTTGGCGGATATTAAGGGCATATCTCCGTTTAAAACCAGAACCTTTTTGTTTTTGACAGAGACATTTTTCATAGCTCCGCCCGTTCCGGGAAAGTTGATATCGTCTTGGACAACAAAATTTATATCGTTAAAATGGGCGCTTACGGCTTTTTGCACAGCATCTTTTTGATGGGCAATAACGACGCTTATATCATCGCTGATTTCTTGTGATGCTTTAATAATGTAATATAGCATCTCTTTGCCGCAAACAGTATGCAAGACCTTCGCTTTGGAGGACTTCATTCGGCTTCCTTTTCCGGCAGCCAGGATAACGATACTGATTTTGTCTTTGTTCATTTTTTAACTCTTTAGATTATTTGGCAAAATTATACCTTCTGGCTCTTATATTTGAAATTAAATCTCTAAAATTCCTTTTTATTGAAGAGCCTAATATTTTTTGTGGTATTATAAGCTCAATATTTTGTTATAAGGTATTTGAATGGATTTAGGTACGGTCATAGGTATTGTTTTAGTCTTCGCACTTTTGATGGGTGCAATGGCAATGGGTGTGGGAGTTGGCCCTTATATCGATATCCCTTCTGTTCTTATTGTTATCGGCGGTAGTGTCGGCGCATTGATGGTGTCGTTTAAACCTTCTCAGATGAAATCTTTTGTAAAAATTTTTATGATAGCCGTCAAGCCTCCTCAAGAGGATAAAGTAGAGCTTATTAAAAAACTTGTTGCGTTTGCTACAAAAGCTAGAAAAGACGGTATTCTGGCTTTAGAGAGTGAAGTTAATGATGAGCCGAACGTTTTTTTAAGAAAAGGCCTCTCAATGGCAATCGACGGCAACGAGCCGGACAATATACGCGAACTCCTAGAGATAGAGATGGAACAGACTAGTACTC
>JBFEYZ010000187.1:0-2406 GCA_041561855.1 Sulfurimonas sp.
ATCCATGTTGTATTACGTAAAATTGAACATGATAAATCAAAAAACTAACAATGTGCTCGTGTGGGACGCTTGCTTCGCTGCGCGCCATACAGTTTAAACATTACACTATTTTCTCTTTGCAATTTGCAATATTTTAAACATCTGCCAATAAATTTATCTATACTGCCGGTATGAAGATACATATAGATATAGACTGCTTTTTTGTCAGTGCCGCGCGCATCAAAGAGCCTTCGCTTGAAGGCAGGCCCGTAGCGATAGGCGGGCGAAGCGACACTAAAATATTTAACAAAGATGCCAAAAAACAGACCGTCAACTTTGAGAACTCAGGCTCTTTCGTGCCTACATTTTACAAAGCCTACGAAGAAAAAGACGACGACATTGCCTCATTTATGGATGAAGACGGGCGTGTAAGAGGCATTCTTACCACTTCCAGCTATGAAGCAAGAGCCTACGGCATCAAGACGGCAATGAGCATAAAAGAAGCCCTTGCTCTCTGCCCGCATCTCATCATTAAAGCGCCGAATATGTCGCTCTACCAAAAACTCTCCCACGAGCTTCACGACTTCCTGCAGACCAAAATCCCGCTTGTCGAGCAGGCAAGCATAGATGAGTTTTACGGTGATCTTGGGGGCTGGATAGACGATAAGGATGTAGAGAGTTTTCTAGATGAGCTGAGAGAGGATATAAAAAAGAGTATCAAGCTTCCGGTATCTATCGGTGCTGCCCCGACACGCTACATAGCCAAACTTGCCACTTCGCGTGCAAAACCTTTCGGATGCAGAGTCGTATATCCTCACGAACTGGATAGTTTTATAGAAAAAATTCCCGTCGGAGAGTTTGCAGGCATAGGCAAAAGCATGAAAGCAAAACTAAAAAGCGCTCAGATACACACGCTCGGAGAGCTAAAGAGAAGAAAGGGGACGCTTGAGTCGTGGGGACCTTACGCAAAAGAGCTGTACGCCAGAGTATGCGGAATAAGCGACGACGACATTCATACAAAACATATACGAAAATCCATAGGAATATCCAGAACCTTTGATCCGATCTACGACAGGGGCGAGCTAAAGAGAAGAGTACATATTCTTGCCCGCCATCTAAGTTTCGCCATAATGAAACTAAAAGTGATCCCTACCGTTTTTCACCTCTCTATTGCCTACGAGATGAACCAAAAATCTCATAAGAACATAACTCTTTGCGAGATTTTCACAGAGAAAAAATTTGACTCTCTGTGCATAACACTCTTTGGTGATGCTGACATATACAAAAGACTCCAAGTTATACGCATAAGCATAAACTGCTCGAGCTTTACGAGAGAGTCAAGAAGAGAGCTCTCTCTTATAAATTTTGCAGAAGAGCAGAAGATGCACTCCCTGACACAACATTCGCAAAATATAAGAGAAAAATACGGCATAGATATGTTGAAATGGGGAAGTGAATTATGATAGAATAAATCAATGATAAAAAACAAACTCTTAGAGCAGTTCCGCTCCTTTTACTCAAGAAACTATCCAGATGATATGGAGACGCAGATTGAATACTTTTCAATCTTCGGCGGACTAGGATGGGAGATAGATACGACTAAAGATATAGACTCTTTGGTGAAGGAACTCATCCTTGACAACTTCGTATCTCTGAGAAAAAAAATAGAAGAGTTGACCTTGGCGGACAAAGGATGTCTGCGTCTTCTTCGCGCTTTGGCTGTAGGGGATCGAAAAATATTTTCTGCCTTTAACAGAGCCGGTCTTAACAATGCAAACGGCGGAAGCGCGCTCAACTTTTTAGAACAAAAGGGACTGATTCAGATAGAGTTCTCAAGAGAAGAGCCGGCACGTTCACTAAACCCCAAAGGCAAACTCAAAAGAGAGGTCTCACGATACAGGATCTCGCACAAAGTCCTCTTCACCCACCCGTTCATTAGATTCTGGTTCTACTTTATCGCCCCGCACGCAAGAGAGATCGAGGCTCTCAAGTATGAGACCTTTTTTAAAGATTTTCATAAAAGAAGACACAGCTATACCAGTCTGGTTTTTGAAGAGCTATCCGAAGTTCTTCTCAACTATAACCTCAGAGACTCGCAGATACTCAGCTCAGGAAGCTACTGGGACGCTAATATCGAGATAGATATTCTCACTATAACAAAAGATGAGAGAGTTTACGTAGCAGAGTGCAAATGGTCGAATCATAAAGTAAACAAGAGTGAGTGGCATAAACTTCTGGACAAGTGCGACAGACTTGGCATCGAACCGACTCAGGCAGTCCTCTTCTCTAAAAGAGGATTTTCAAAAGAGCTTATAAGCCATCAGGGGAAAAAACTTGCCCTCTACAGTGCGCAAGATTTTGAAGCGCTCGTAAAAAGCGCTAAAAAAGAGGATATTATAGACAACTTTTTCTAGCCTAATTTTTTAA
>JBFEYZ010000188.1:0-2365 GCA_041561855.1 Sulfurimonas sp.
CAATGCCCTTCTAAGGCATCGGTCACACGTTCGAATCGTGTAGGGCGTACCACCTTGTCTGAAGAGACGTAAAACACTTAATATGCGGATGTGGTGAAATTGGTATACACGCCAGACTTAGGATCTGGTGCCGTAAGGTGTGGAGGTTCAAGTCCTCTCATCCGCACCATTACCTGAAACAGGTAACCTCAAGAGATTTTACTCTCACTTTTATAAAACTTCAAAAAAACCTCTATTAAAATTTAAAAATACTAAAGAAATAAACTAAACTATTGTTATCAAAGGTTACTTTTTGTAATTTTTTTACGAAAAAAACTGCCAAATTTAACTATGTTGTTGATATCTCAGAAGAAGCGGGCACAGTGAGTAGTAAAATGGATAAGATAATCAATACTTTGAATAACTTGGCAAAATAGCAATAAAATAAGAGATATTATTGCTTTAAGGGGGGGGATGAGTGAAGCTTTTAAACCATACATATAAAAACAAGACAGCTCTACACGATTTTATCAAGAATGAACATATAAAAGATGGTGACTCTTTACTTATTCAGCTTTTTGCTTCCAATATTACAGATAAAGAGTTCCTAAAGGTCAGAGAAGAGCTAAAAGAGATTCTGCCTTCATCCGCAATAATCGGTTCATCAACCGCAGGGATCATAAAAGACGGCAATATCGAAGATAATGACGTTGTTGTCTCTTTTTCTATTTTTGAACATTCAAGTGTTAAAGTAAAAAGTTATTCTCAAATGAGCACCGATAAGATTTTAGAACAGCTTTCAAAGGATATCATAACCTCTAAAACAAAACTCCTGCTATTTTTTGCAAACACTTTCGCTCTTGATTCTGAAAAACTTTTGATGCAGATAGAGCAAAAACATCCTCATTTGATTATAGCCGGCGGAAACGGAGCAGATGATTTTAAATTTGAAAGCTGCAAGGTCTTCTCCGGAGAAAACGAGCAGTGCGATGCTGCTTTTGCAGCTATCGATTCGGATGTCTTGCATATACAAACGGCCTCTTTGCTTAATTGGCAGAGCATAGGAAAAGAGCTGACCGTCACAAAAGTAGATGGCGCAAGGCTTTACGAAATAGATAATATGCCTGTTTTGGATGTATATAAACATTATTTTGGGAAAGAGATCGTAGATCAAATACTCCAGCTTGGTACAAAATTCCCTTTAATTTACAATTACGAAGGGGTTGATGTTGCACGTGCCCCGATCAGTGTACATGAGGATGGCTCATTGACTCTTGCAGGCAGGCTTGAAGCAGGGATGAAGGTCAGGTTCGGTTTTGCAAATGTTAATGATATTGAAGAGTATAATCATCATGAGCTATTAAAAAAATACCCATATAAAATGGAAGCTGCATATATTTACAGTTGTTCTGCCAGAAGAAGTATGATCGGAAGCTATCTAAACAACGAGGTCTCAGTTATAGAAAAAATTGCACCGACAAGCGGGTTTATAACCTATGGAGAGTTTTTTCATAATACACGATCTAAAAGTAATTATCTGCTTAACATAACGACCACATTTGTTATGCTTAGCGAGAAAAGTTCAAATGAACTTATAGAACAGGATAGTATGTCTATAGCAAAAACCGAGCAAGACATAACGTTAAAAGCGCTTACTACTTTTATATCTAAAACCAGCAGTGAACTTGATGAAAATCTTTTTTATTTAGAACAATTCAAACAGGCTGTCGATGAAGTTTCTATTTTCTCTGTAACTGACGAAAAAGGGGTTATAAAAGAGGCAAATAAGAATTTTGAACTTATTTCAGGTTATACAAGAGAAGAGCTTATAGGAAAACCGCACAACATAGTACGACATCCCGATATGCCAAAAGAGGCATTTAAAGAGATGTGGGAAACTATAAAATCCGGAAAGATATGGAAGGGGATGGTTAAAAACAGGCGTAAAGACGGAAGACCTTATTATGTCCTGACAGAGATCAGCCCTATTTATCATAAAGACGGCAGCTTTAAAGAGTATATCGGTGTCAGAAACGACATCACTGAACTTGAAGAGTATAAAGAGATCTTAAAAACAGAGCTTGATACGACAAAGAACTCTCTTGATGAACAGATTTATTATATAAAACAGTATGAAGAAGCCGTGAATTCGACCATCTCAATTTTAAAAACAGATGCCAATAACCGCATAACATATGCGAACCATACGTTTTGTCAATCTATGAAGTGCAATTTATCTGAACTTATAGGCAGAGACTGCTCGGAAATACGTCACAAAAAGCATATAGAGCAAGAACTATGTGCAAGAATCAGACAACATCTTGCAAACAAAGAGGTACTTAAAGAGACTTTGACAAATATTGCAAAAGACGGATCCGAGTTTACG
>JBFEYZ010000189.1:0-2351 GCA_041561855.1 Sulfurimonas sp.
GATCTCTTTTTTACTCTCCTGTGCATCGCTTATCGCCTGGGCTATCTCATCTTTGATGCTGTTTGCTTTTTTGGTAGCCTCATCAATGACTAGAACAGACTTCTCTACATTCTCTCCCACTCCCATTGCCGTAGTAGAGAGCTCATGGGAGATGGATGCGTTCTCGCTTGAAGACTGCTTGGAAACGTCTATGAGGTCTTTTAGAGTCCCCATTAGAATGTTAAATCCGTGTGCCATCTGCGACAATTCCAGCGGAGCCTCTTCGTTGGCTTGTATAGTTAAGTCATTGTTTTTGCTGATTTTAAGCAGGGTATCTTTAAAACTCTCTATAGGAGTTGTTATGGATATTTTGGTAAAGTAGAGAATAAAGAGAGTAAACAAGACAATACCTACGCCAACCGCTGTGCTTATCTGTACAATGTTTGATGTTGCTTCGTCAAATTTTTCATCTATTGATACGTGAATTATTCTGTATAGCTCAAGCTCGACATCCCTTAGTAGGTCTATAGCGGCACTTACATTGGAGAACCATACTTTGGCATCGATTCCGAAGTTACCCTCCATACCATTTTCTTTTGCGATATCCATCATTGAGAATGTTCTGCTTACAGCCTCTCCGGTAAATGTCTCTTTATAGAATTTTTTAAGTTCATCGGAAGTTAAATTGTTAAATTTACGGGTATTTACATCGTAAGTGTTTATGCGGCCTAGAAATGCAAAGTAATCTTTTTCCGCAAAACCGTCTTTGTTAAAAGCTACGTTCAGATTTGCTCTAATCTGCCCCATGGATTCCTTTGCAGATGCCATGTGGGTATATGCTTGTATGGTGTTTCTTATCTCTTTGCTCTCAATAAGAGATGGAGCAAGAGTAGTGGCCTCTATGAGAGTTATGATTATGCCTGTGAAATAGGTTCCGGTTTCGGCACCGCTCATTACATACGAGTCGATAGCAGCTCTTTTTTGGGCAAGAACGCTAAATGCGTTTAAGACAGTAGCGTCACCTTTAGTGGTATCGTAAATATTTTTTAGCTCATCTACCGCTTTGTCGACATTTTGCCTTGCTGAGGGTATGGCTTCTCCGTTACTTTTTCCTTTTGTCGATGCAAAACCTACGCTAAGCCCCCTCTCTATCTGTAGATAATGCACAGCTTTTGCAAGCGCCTCTGTCTCTATAACACGACTGTGTGTCGTTTCAAGAACACTCTTTTCTTCTATTGTTTCAATAACCATAGAAACAGACAAGAACACGATCGCTAAGATCGGTATAATAGTTAAAAACAACAACCGAAGTTTTATACTTAATTTCTTAATCATTATTACGCCCCTTTTTTAATTCAAACGTATGTTAACATATTTTGTTATTGTTAAAATTGATTTATAACAATTGTTGATAATGACTTATAATTAACTGTAATATTGGTGCATATTTGTTACCTTTTGTAAAATAAAATAATGATAAAATACAAACAATTTTAAAAAGACAGGAATTTTATATGCCATTATTAGACAGTTTTACGGTAGACCATACAATTATGCCCGCACCGGCAGTTCGACGTGCAAAAGGAATGAAAACGCCAAAAGGTGATGATATAACGGTATTTGACTTACGTTTTGTACGTCCTAATCATGAGATTTTATCATCTGAGGGAATTCATACGCTGGAGCACCTCTTTGCCGGATTTATGAGAGATCATCTTAACTCCAAAGATGTGGAGATAATAGATATATCTCCGATGGGCTGCCGTACAGGTTTTTACATGAGCGTAATAGGCACGCCTGCTGAGAGCGTTGTTGCAGATGCATGGAAAGCTTCTATGGAGGATATTCTCAAGGTAAAAGAACAAAAAGATATTCCAGAACTCAATGTTTACCAGTGCGGGACATATAAGATGCACTCACTCTCAGATGCCAAAGAGATAGCTTCAAAAGTTTTGGAGCGTAAAATAGGTGTAATGGACAATGACGCATTATCTTTAGATCTGGCAAAAGTGGAGCAGTAGATGTATATTTTGATCCCGATGAATAGCGAAGATATTCAAGAAGCATCCATTGTGAAATTAAACGATGTAAAAGTGTGGGTGCAGGTTCTCGTACAGGAAGGAAAGGCTGCTCAGATAAAGCATAATGCCGACTGGAATGCTTTTGAAGATCACAGTGAAGCAGTGGTAGTGATTGACGATAACGAGTACGTATGGCCTTTTATGGAGCAAAATATGATGGTGCTTGTAGCTCATACTCAAAGAAGCATAGACGACATTGTAGAGGCGTTTATTTTCAGGGAGCTTAACGAACTTGCGTATTAGAGAGCTCTTCAATCCTCTGCCCGGTAACAGATATCTTGAAGTCACAAC
>JBFEYZ010000190.1:0-2342 GCA_041561855.1 Sulfurimonas sp.
AATCAAGGAAGTTTTGGATATAATGGCGAAAAAATTAAACCAGCCTCTTAGGATGTGCATCTCTTGCAGGCAGAGAGATGCGCAAAACAATCTTATAAGACTTCAGTGCATAGATTCACAGCTTAGTCTTTTTAGAGGTAGCGGCAGAAGTTTTTATATATGCAAAATTTGTCTTGCAGATGAGAAAAAAGTATTAAAAGCGTTGATGCGGCAATGCAAAAGCGGTGATAGAGACAAACTTGCCAAAACACTAAAGGAGATCATCACTGATGACAGAAAAAGTTAGAGTACATGAAGTTGCAAAAGAGCTAGGGATAACTTCAAAAGATGTTGTTAAAAAGGCTTCGGATATGGGCCTTGACGTAAAGTCGGCAAACAGCTCGGTTACAATGCAAGAAGCAGAGAGTTTAATGAACTATATTATGAGCGGCGAGCTTGCAGAGGCACCAAAGACAGAGACGGATACAACTGCTAAAACAACCAGTGATACTCAAAAAGAAAAAGCTCCTAAGAAAGAAACTCCAAAACCAGAAGATAAAAAACCTGATGCCAAACAGGAACAGAGTACAAAAAAAGAAGCCGCTGCAAAAAAAGATGAGAGTGCTGATAAAATAGAGACAAAAAAGAGCGTAAAAGAAGTTAAATCTGAAATTGAATCTAGTGACGATACTCAAGAAGAGGCTGACATCGCTTCAGATGAGCCTAAAAAGATGCAGATTAAAAAATCAGGTCTTAAGATCGTTAAAAAGAAAAAACAGCCTCAAGACAGTTATGACCAAGAGGAGTTTATACAACCTTCAAAATCAAAGCCCACTGTCTCTACGTACGGTAAAATAAGTGCGGATGTTTTAGAAGAACTTGCAAAAAAGAAGAAGACAAAACAGGCTGCCGGAGCTAAAAAACAAGAACAAGGCGTAAAGATAGATATTTTCGGCGGCTCTTTGGCTGAGGTTTCTATGGATATGGATGATCAGGTAGTTCTGCTTGATCTAAATGCAACGGAGAGACGCGAGATAGTACCTGAGGAACCAAGAAAACCTAAAGCACCAAAGCCTATAGGAAGAAATGCAAATAAAAAAGCTGCTCCAAAAGGTAGAAAAGTTGCACGTGATAAAAGAAAAAAATATACAAAAGAGAAGCCTGAAGACGTAGTGATAACGCATGTCGAGATCCCTGAAGATATTCGTGTTTATGAGTTTGCAGAGAAGATCAACCGTCCAATTTCGGATGTTATAAAAGTTCTCTTTAGCCTCGGACTTATGATGACTAAAAACGACTTTTTAGGTAGTGACGAGATCGAGATACTCTCTGAAGAGTTCGGTGTTGAAGTTACTATCGTAGATCCAAAAGATGCTTTTAACTATGAAGAAGACATGGCAGAAGAGATCGATGAAAACGCTACAAAAAGACCTCCTGTTATTACTATCATGGGACACGTTGACCACGGTAAGACTTCACTCTTGGATGCAATAAGAAAAGCAAAGGTAACCGAAGATGAAGCAGGCGGTATCACACAGCATATAGGTGCGTATACGATAGAGCAGCACGGAGAAGCGATTACGTTTATAGATACTCCGGGTCACGCGGCATTCTCACAGATGCGTCAAAGAGGTACTGACGTAACTGATATTATCGTAATAGTGGTAGCGGCAGATGACGGTGTTAAGCCACAGACGGAAGAGGTTATAAAACTGGCTAAAGAGTCGGGAGCACCTGTAATCGTAGCTCTTAACAAGATGGATAAAGAGACTGCAAACCCAGATATGGTCAAAGGGCAGATGGCTGAACGCGGTCTTAACCCTGCTGATTGGGGCGGAGATATCGAGTTTGTTCCATTGTCTGCTAAAACAGGAATGGGAATTGATGATCTTCTTGAGAATATCTTGCTGACTGCTGAAGTATTAGAATTAAAAGCAAACGAAAATGCTATGGCAAAAGCTGCAGTCGTTGAATCTTCTCTTGAAAAGGGAAGAGGGCCGGTAGCGACAGTTATTGTTCAAAACGGAACGCTGCGAGTCGGTGACTATGTTGTTTGCGGCAGCTCTTACGGTCGTGTAAAAGCTTTAATAGATGAGCATAAGAAACAAATAAAAGAGATAAAGCCGAGTCATACTGCGGTGGTAGTCGGGTTAAACGAAGTTCCATCTTCTGGTGAAGTGATGATGGCTATGAACAGTGATAAAGAAGCGAGAGAGTATGCTCAAAAGCGTCATGAATATGACAGACATAAAGAGCTCTCTCATAGTACAAAATCAACTCTTGAAGATATGACGAGCATGATTGCAGAGGGCAAACTAAAATCCCTTAAAGTCGTTCTTAAAACCGATGTTCACGGTTCTTTG
>JBFEYZ010000191.1:0-2332 GCA_041561855.1 Sulfurimonas sp.
TGAGATGAATTTTTTTAAATTTTTTTACTACCTTTGAATTATACCTTATAGCAATTAATAGAGCTTTTAGTGACGCGAGTGTGACACTTTTTATTAGAAGTTTTTAACTTCACATCCTATAAACTGCGTTAAATTATTTTAAAACAGAGGAGCTATCATGGTTGAAAATATCTTAAAAAGAGATGGCACATATAAAGAGTTTTTGTCTTTTAAAATTGAAGACGCTATTAAAAAAGCTTTTAAATCTCAAAATGTAACTTATGATAGTGCGGTATTTTTCAATGTACTTGACAAGATCAAGAACAAAAGAGTTGTTGCCGTAGAAGACATTCAAGACCTTATAGAAAAAGAGCTCTACAAAGCAAGATATTTTGACGTTATGCGCTCTTTTATGGTATATCGCCATACTCACAAAATGCAAAGAGAGCATGAGCTTGACGAAGATACTACATATATTAACTCTACTCAAACCATAGAGGAGTATATCGGAGGCACAGACTGGCGTATAAAAGCCAACTCAAATACAGGTTACTCTAATGCAGGTCTTGTAAACAACACGGCAGGTAAAGTCATAGCAAACTACTGGCTTGACAAGATCTACTCAAAAGAGGAAGGCTATGCCCACCGTAACGGTGACTACCACATTCATGACCTTGATTGTCTCACAGGTTACTGTGCTGGATGGAGTCTTAGAGTTCTTCTTGATGAAGGTTTTAACGGTGTAAGAGGAAGAGTTGAGAGCAGCGCGCCGAGACACTTTCGTGAAGCTCTTGGACAGATGGCAAACTTTTTAGGGATTTTACAATCGGAGTGGGCAGGTGCACAGGCATTCAGCTCATTTGACACATACTTGGCACCATACGTATTTAAAGATAAACTACCGTTTTATGAGATAAAAAAAGCGATAAGAAGTTTTGTATATAATCTAAACGTGCCGGCACGTTGGGGGCAGTCTCCTTTTACGAACATAACTATTGACTGGACCGTTCCGGAGGATCTAAAAGAGCAGACTCCTACATCTATGCAGTCTCATCTATTTAAAAATATTTTAGACAGCGAACTTGAGGATATGGCAAAACAAAGAGGAGCGAAAGCTCTTGAAGATATGACGTACAAACATTTTCAGCCGGAGATGAACCTTATAAACAAGGCATACTATGAGATTATGACGGAGGGAGACCTGACCGGTCAACCGTTTACGTTCCCGATCCCTACCGTAAATATTACGGAAGATTTTGACTGGTACGGTGAGAACACAGACATTCTCTTTGAAAATACGGCAAAAGTCGGTTCATCATATTTTCAAAACTTTATAGGCTCACAATTTAAAAGAGACGAAAATGGAAATCTGGTAGAGAACCCTGAAGCATACAAACCTGGACACGTACGTTCTATGTGCTGCCGCTTACAATTAGATCTGCGTGAACTTCTAAAGCGCGGCGGCGGACTTTTCGGTTCGGCGGAGATGACAGGCTCTATTGGAGTTGTTACGATCAATATGGCTCGTTTAGGTTTTCTTTACAAAGGCGATAAAGAGGCTCTTTATAAACGTCTTGATGAACTTATGGAACATGCGAAATCTACATTAGAAAAGAAACGCGTATTTATCCAGGAGATGTATGACAGAGGACTCTTCCCGTATACTAAAAGATACCTTCCCGGATTTAAAAACCACTTCTCTACTATCGGTGTTAACGGCATAAACGAGATGATCAGAAACTTCACAAGTGATAGTTATGATATAGCAGACAATAGAGGTATTGAATTTGCAACTGAGATCCTAAACTATATGAGAGACAGAATGGTAGAGTTCCAAGAGGCTACAGGAAATCTCTACAATCTTGAAGCTACTCCTGCTGAAGGAACTACATACAGATTTGCGAAAGAGGATAAAAAGCGCTACGGTGATTCTATTCTACAAGCTGGAATGGGCGATAATATATACTATACGAACTCGTCTCAAATTCCTGTTGATTTGACTGATGATCCTTTTAAGGCGTTGGAGCTCCAAGATGATCTGCAGTGCAAATATACGGGAGGAACGGTACTTCACCTCTATATGCAGGAGAAGATAAGCTCAACGGAAGCGTGTAGAAAACTGGTTAAAAACGTAATAACAAACTTTAGACTGCCGTATATTACGGTAACTCCGCTATTCTCTGTTTGTCCGAAGCACGGATATATAGCTGGAGAACACGAGTTTTGTCCAAAATGTGACGAAGAGCTTTTAAGCGAAGTCACGATCGCATCTTAGTAAAGGAGGTAAAAAATGAGTAAAAACGAAGCTTTGGCTATGTTGAAAGACAGAAGACAAAAATGTATTGTTTACACA
>JBFEYZ010000192.1:0-2330 GCA_041561855.1 Sulfurimonas sp.
AGGCAAAAGCCCTGTAAATAGTTCTTTTTGTACTCTTTACATCGCTGCCGCTTTTCATAAAAAATTTAAAATCATTATCACCGACAAAGAGTTTTATATTTTTTGCCAACTTTGAAAAATCAACACTATCCATAAGCGTTACAAAGCTTTCTTTAAAAGGATCTTTGGAGGACTCTTTTATTATGTATCTGTATACTCTTTTTTTAGCGCTGTATCGAGCATGAAAATCATTATCTACGGCTTTGATCGTTTTTACTAGGATTGATGGAGGAAGCATCTCGTTTAGAACTTTTTTAAGTTTTTCCAAATCGTTCCAAAACGGCGGCAGATCAATATGGCAGACCTGTCCGGTCGCATGCACGCCTCTATCGGTTCTTCCGCTTGCCGTTATCTTGGAGTCTATATTTAGTTGAGCAAGAACATGTTCAAGCTCTCCCAAAATTGTATTTTTTGAGCTTTTTTGCGTTTGCGAACCTAAAAACCCAGTGCCGTTATAGGCGATTATAAGAGCGCATCTCATCTAAAATTTGGAAACTATCATTTTTTTATAAATAAAGTAGGTAGCCGCTATCCATCCTATTATCATCACAGGCAGCGCATAAACGGATATTGCCAGCTGAAGCGCAACCGCAAGGGCATCATAAATGATTATAGAGAGAAATAAAAACAGGTATACCTTTCCTTTTTGATGTCTGACATGGACTATGCCTATACTCGCGATAAGAAAGAGGCTCAGTATCGGGAACAAAGAGAAAAGGGCATTTGTAATAAGTCGTTTTTGCGTCTTTATAGAGGGCTCTTTCGGGAACCAGTACTCCATCGGTGTCTGATATTCGTCAAGATCCGTTTTCATCGTATCATTTATAAACATCGTCTCAAAGTCAATCTGTGTAAATTTCTCTTGGGAATAGCTATACCCTTCTCCGTCTGTGAGTTTTAGACGCAAAATGCCTGAGTCGTTTATGATCTCGGCTTTTTTTGCGCCTATTATTACCTCTTCGTCCTGTTTTTTATTAAAGAGTATTACGTCGGAGTAGGTCTCGTTTTGATTGTCTTTTCCGATGTAAAGCAGCCACTCTCCGAATTTATGCCCAAATTCCGATGCAGAGAGGTTGAACTTCGCCTCACTCTTTTTATAAGAGATAAAGTTGTTTGATAGAACTTTCGCATGCGGAAATAGAACAAAGAAGTTAAAGAGCATAATAATCGATAAAAACATAGCAGGTAAAAAAAGCGTTTTTAATATAATTTTAGGGCGGATGCCGAGTGCAAATAGCACCACTATCTCATTGTCGTTTGAGAGCTTGAACAGAGCAAGGGTGGCTGCTATAAAAAAAGAGATAGGCAGAGTATAAAAAAGCAGTTCAGGAAGCATAAAGAAAAAAAGTTTACTCATCTCGAACAAAGAGAGCTGAATAACTGCCGTGTATGTAGCCATCTTAATTAAGAATACGACTGATGCAATTGAAAACAGAGGTAAAAATATAGATAAAAATAGAATCGAGAGAGACTGTTTTATGTAGTTTTGCAATATTTTCATCAGTAGGTCGCCTCTATGTATCTTAAGATCTGGGTGTCAAACATATATACAATAAATGTCGCCATAGCCAAGAACGGAACAAAAGGAACCTTCTGCTCTTCTTTTGACATCTTTAAAACAAAGAGCATAACAGGCAGCGCCAAGAGTGCAGAGAGAAATATCGCCACCAGCGTAAGTTTGACTCCAAGAAGCGCTCCCATGGTAGCCGCCACCATTATGTCGCCTTCTCCCATAGCCTCAATAAAAGGATATGTGTGATAGTTTTTACTCCATGAAGTCACTGTTTTTTTTGCATTTCTGTGTGCAGATGACGTCAGTAAGTAAGAGAGCGCAAATCTAAGCAGAGTAAATCCGCCTGCAAAGAGCAGGGCGTTTTTGAAGTTTACCGCAATGCCTTCTATACTCCAGGCACCAAATATTGCAAAAAGGAGTGCTAAAAGATTTAAAGAGTCAGGAACCATCTTGTACTTAAAGTCTATCATTGATAGCGCCAAGAGAGTTAGAAAACTAAACCCTATCAGCAGAGCAGGAAAACTAAGCCCGAACTTTATGGCTAGAGCCAAAAATATCATTCCAGATATTATCTCTATGATTGGATATTGCAATGATATTGTTGAATCGCAATATGCACACTTGCCTCTTAAAAATAGCCATGAAAAGATAGGTACGTTATGCCAAGGCTTGAGGGTGTTTTTGCATACAGTGCAGTGTGAAAAGCCATGAATTACGCTCTCGTCTTGAGGGATTCTAAGTATTACAACGTTCAAGAACGAGCCAAGCAGCACACCAA
>JBFEYZ010000193.1:0-2295 GCA_041561855.1 Sulfurimonas sp.
ATCGTACTCTTTTATTTTGTTGATTAAATCTAGGTTTTCTTCTTTTGTAGGTAGGTCAAGTGCTACGCAAAGTTCCATAACTGCTCTTTTTTTACGGAAGTATAACATTTGTAAAATTAAATAATCACTCCTTTTAAAGGAGTGATATTAAACTATTTCTCTTTTGCCAAAGCTGCTATCTTCTCTACAACACTTGGATCTTCAAGAGTGGAGATATCTTGAGTAATCTCTTCGCCTTTTGCTATAGAGCGGAGAATTCTTCTCATAATCTTTCCTGAACGAGTTTTAGGAAGTCCGGGAACAAATATAATATGATCGCAAAGAGCAATGTTTCCTATCTCTTTTTTGACGATCTCATTCATCTCTTTCTCAATTGCTTCATAGCTCTCAAAACGGCTCTCTTCAAGAGAGTGTTTCATAACTACATATGCAAAAATGGACTCTCCCTTGATAGGGTGCGGTCTTCCGACAACTGCTACTTCTGCAACCTCGTCCTCTTTAGCAAGTGCCGCTTCGATCTCGGCAGTGCCCATTCTGTGTCCGCTTACGTTTATAACGTCATCCGTACGTCCTGTAATTGTTATATAACCGTCTTCATCATAGTTTGCGCCGTCACCCGTAAAATATACTCCTCTGCCGTTTTGCTTAACATCGCCAAAGTATGATTTTACAAATCTATCTTTATCTCCCCATATTCCTCTTATCATGGAAGGCCACGGGCGTGTAATACACAAGAAACCTGTATCGCCAGGCTCTTTTTTATTGCCGTCTTTATCTACAATCTCAGCCATTATACCCGGAAGAGGCAGAGTAGCACAGCCCGGTTTTATAGGCGTTGCACCAGGAAGCGGAGATATAACGTGTCCGCCCGTCTCAGTCTGCCAGTAAGTATCCACGATCGGGCATCTGCCTCCGCCGACCTCTTCATGGTACCACTCCCATGCAGGAGGATCAATAGGCTCACCAACCGTTCCTAAGACTTTCAGGCTTGAAAGGTCATACTTTGAAGGTTCATGCTCACCCATTTTATGCAGTACTCTTATGGCAGTAGGAGCGGTATAGAACTGGCTGATTTTATAATCCTGCACCATTTTCCATGCACGTCCCGCATCAGGATATGTAGGAACACCTTCGAACATAACGGTTGTCGCTCCCATTGCAAGCGGTCCGTAAACTATGTAAGTATGCCCTGTTATCCAACCGATGTCTGCAGTACACCAGTAAGTGTCATTCTCTTTTACATCAAAAACCCACTCCATCGTCATCTGTGCCCAAAGTATATAACCAGCCTGATTGTGCTGTACACCTTTTGGTTTACCTGTACTTCCCGATGTGTAGAGCAAGAAAAGCGGGTCTTCAGCATCCATAGGCTCCGCTTCACACTCTATAGGCTGGTTTTTTATTAGCTCATCATAAGAGAAGTCTCTTCCTTCATGCCACTCTGTCTCTTCATTGTTTCTCTTAATGACAAGAACTTTTTCTACCGGCGTCTCGCCTTTTATAGCTTCGTCGACAACAGGTTTTAGCATATAAGGCTTGCTTTTTCTATAAGCGCCGTCTGCCGTGATCACGACCTTTGCATTTGCATCTTGGACTCTGTCTCTTAGCGCTTCAGCCGAAAAACCGCCAAATACTATAGAGTGGATAGCACCTATTCTGGCACAAGCAAGCATAGCGTATGCAGCTTCTGGGATCATCGGCATATATATTACGACACGGTCACCCTTTTTTACGCCGAAGTCGTTTTTTAGCAGGTTTGCAAAACGGTTTACGTTGTAGTAGAGCTCAAGATATGTAATACTCTGCTTATCTCCCCTGTCGCCCTCAAATAAAATAGCAGCTTTATTCTTGCGGCTGCTCAGATGACGATCAATACACTGCGTTGAAACATTAAGTTTTCCGCCATCAAACCACTTAACAAAAGGGAAATCGCTCTCATCCAAAACATTTTCAAAAGTCTTTATCCAATCTATCTTCTCTTTTGCATAACTGCCCCAGAAACCCTCATAATCATCAGTCGCCGCATCCATAAGCTCCTGATACTCACACATATTTTTTATTCTTGCATTTTTTGCAAATTCTCTATTTGGTTTAAATATCTCTTTTTTCATTACCTTTTCCTTGTGTCAATTTTAAATATATCATAGCCGTCATAATCGCATCGTTGACGGCATTGTGTACTCCCATATTTGGGATATTGCAATCTTTGAGTATTGTATCAAACCGTAAATCAATATTTCCTTGAGGAATTAATGAAATTGATTTGTCAAAGTATATTTCAGATACCTCTATCAT
>JBFEYZ010000194.1:0-2286 GCA_041561855.1 Sulfurimonas sp.
AAGAGGAGTGCCTCCATCCTGAAGACGTAGAACTGCAAGTGCTTTTAAATGCGCAGTCTCCGGATATTAATCAAGGTGTAGATCAGGAAGACGGAGAAACGGGTGCCGGAGAGCAGGGGATCATGTTCGGCTATGCAGATATTGAAACTAAAAATTATATGCCAAGCGCAATTACTTATGCAAGAGTTTTGATGGAGAAAGTCTACAACTATGCAAAAGCAAATCCGTCAAAACTGGGTGTTGATATTAAGACGCAGGTTACAATGGACTACGGTACAAAAGAGAATTTTGAGAAGTGTCAGCCGCAAAAGATTCATACAATCGTAGTCTCTGCTCCGTGTGTAAATACTATGGATATAAAAAGCGTAAGAGCTCTGATACAAGAGTTGATAGATGATGCAGGGCTTCCAAGCGAGCTTTATGACAAAAACGACTGTATCATTCACATAAATCCTACGGGGAAATATGTCTCTCACTCTTCTCTTCACGACTCAGGGTTAACTGGAAGAAAACTTATAGTCGACAGTTTCGGCGGTTATGCACCGATCGGGGGAGGAGCTCAGAGTTCTAAAGATTATACAAAGGTTGATAGAAGCGGACTTTATGCGGCACGCTATATTGCAAAACATATCGTAGCGTCAGGACTTGCTAAAAAAGCATTGGTGCAGATATCTTACGCGATCGGTGTTGCAAAACCTACATCTGTAACAGTCGATACATACGGAACCGTTATCAACGGTATGGATGACAATAAACTCTCTGAGTTTGTGCAGCAGAACTTCTCACTTACTCCAAACTGGATAACAAAAAAGTTCTCTCTTGATATGCCATCAAAAGAGACTTTCTTGTATGCAGACGTAGCAGCTCGCGGACAGGTCGGTCAGAGCGACTATCCTTGGGAGCAGCTCGATGAGCTTGATAAGTTTGAGGCTTTAAAATAATTGATGAATTTAAAAGAGAAAATTTTAGCAGGATATAGGGTGAGTTTTGATGAAGCACTCTCGCTCTATGATATGGACTTTTTTGAGCTTGGCGAATTAGCAGATGCAATTCGTAAAAAAAAGCATGGCAAGAAAACCTATTACAATATAAACCGTCATATAAACCCTACTAACGTATGTGCAGATGTTTGTAAGTTTTGCGCATACTCTGCGACTAGAAAAAATCCAAACCAGTACACAATGAGCCACGAACAGATCATGGAGATCGTAAAAGATATCGACTCTAGAGGAGCAAAAGAGGTTCATATCGTCTCTGCACACAATCCGGACACTGGCTTGGAATGGTATCTGGATATCTTTAAAAAGATTAAAACTGCTTATCCTCATCTGCATGTAAAAGCGCTTACTGCCGCAGAGGTTGATTTTCTCTCACGTGAGTATGGTAAAAGTTATGACGAGATACTTGACCTGATGATCAAAAACGGGGTCGACTCTATGCCGGGAGGTGGTGCCGAGATATTTGACGAGAAGGTCCGCGACTATATCTGCAAGGGCAAGGTTACGTCTGAGCAGTGGTTGGAGATTCACAGAAAATGGCATCAAAGAGGCAGAAAGAGCAACGTGACAATGCTTTTTGGACATGTAGAGAGCAGGGCAAACCGAATAGATCATATGATGCGCATACGAGAACTGCAAGATGAGACAGGCGGTTTTAATTGCTTTATACCTCTTGTTTATCAGACAGAAAATAACTACTTAAATATTAAAGAGCCGATAACTGCAAATGAGATATTACGTACTATGGCTATCAGCCGCATAGTTTTGGATAATGTAGAGAACATTAAAGCCTACTGGGTGACTTCAACGGTTAACCTTGCTCTTGTCGCACAGGAGTTTGGTGCGAACGACTTAGACGGGACAATAGAAAAAGAGTCCATAAACTCTGCTGCAGGCGCAAAGAGCGCAAACGGTGTAAAGCTTGAAGAGTTTAAAGCGCTTATAAAAAACAGCGGATTTATTCCCGTAGAGAGAGACAGTCTGTATAACGAAATATAACTAAGGAAAAGCCATGGGTACATTAACAAAAGAGACAAAAACAACGCTGCTCTACATTGCGATTGCATTCCTTTTCTCTGTTGTTCTTAGGATGGTATGGTTTTATCAATTTGCTGATTATGAGCCGTTTAAGTATAGCGGCCAGTTTATGATAAATACAAATGACGGATATTTCTGGGCTGAAGGGGCAAGAGATATACTCAGCGGCGTAACTCAAGAAAATGATCTCTCACCGATAACCCTTGCTGCTTCACAGCTAACTGCACTATTTGCATCTGTCCTGCCTTTC
>JBFEYZ010000195.1:0-2282 GCA_041561855.1 Sulfurimonas sp.
TGAAGTAAGAAAGCTTGCAGAGAGAACTCAAAGAAGTTTGACTGAGATAAATGCGACTATCAATGTAATCGTCCAGTCTATCGTAGACGTAAGTACTCAGATGAACTCAAACTCTGAAGATATTCAAAAGCTCTCGGAGAATGCTACCGATGTAGAGGTCAAGATAAACGAGAGCGTCTCTATAGTACAAGATGCGGTCAAAGCAAGCGATAAGACCGTAAACGACTTTGAGAAGACCGGAAGGGATGTAGAGTTCATAGTATCTCAAGTATCGGAAATTAATGAGATATCATCCAAAAATGCAAGAAACGTTGAAGAGATAGCAGCTGCCGCAGAGCATCTGAACTCTATGACGGACGAACTGCATGCTAAACTGGAGAGCTTTAGAACGTAAGACTAGCTCTCTTCTTCAATAAAAATAGCATCAAGCAGTCCGTCAACAAATTCATACTTGTCAAAAGGAGTTAGATTCTCAGGCTGCTCACCAGTTCCCACATACAAAATAGGAAGTTCCAGCGCATAAGCGATACTGAAGATGCTTCCTCCCTTTGCCGTTCCGTCAAGTTTTGTGATGATGATGCCATCAATCCCTATCATCTCATTAAAGGCTTTTGCTTGAGCGATTGCTGAGTTACCCTGCGTACCGTCAATGACAAGGATGGTTCTGTGAGGCGCACCGCTGTGTGCTTTGTCACATATCCTTGCTATTTTTTTGAGTTCATTTGCGAGGTTTGTCTGTGTGTGGAGTCTTCCTGCCGTATCTATGATGACGTTGTCAAACTCTCGTGATTTTGCAGAGTCTATCGTATCATAAGCGACCGCAGAGCTGTCATGTCCCTGTTTTGAGGCGATGATAGGAATGTCGAGTTTTTTTGCCCAGAGAGTAAGCTGCTCTATCGCAGCTGCCCTGAAAGTGTCGCCAGCCCCAAGAATTACTTTTTTGCCTTCGCTCTTATAGCGGGCGGCAAGCTTAGAGATTGTAGTTGTTTTTCCCGCACCGTTTACTCCAACGATTAGTTCGACAAAAGGAGGAGTGAATTTTGGTTCCTCGTAAGATGTGTAGGCTAGGGTGGCAAGCAGCTTTGAGCGCAGAATATCGCGTGTGACTTTGTCTTGATATATCTCGCGAAGTATTATCTCAACAAGCTCATACTCGACGTCCGCTTCGAGTAAAATATCCTCGATCTCATCTTTTGTGAAGGATACTTTCTTCTTTGGAACTACGGATTTTAATGCATCTGCAGTTTTAGAGAGGGATTTTTTTATAAAGCCGAACATCTATTTGCCTAAAGCATTTCTGATGTCGCTGTCAATAAACTCTTCCTCCGTAGCGCCGACATAGTAGTTGATAAGTTTTGCATCTCTGTACATAGCCATAGTAGGGATAGGAAATCTATCGCCAAGCTCAAGTTCTTGTACCAGTTCGTTTACAAGACGGCGGTTTTGATCGGAATTTACCAAAATATATTTAGCTCCGTAAGTATCCGCAAACTCCTGAAGTTTTGCATCTTGGATCTTGTCCTCGATAGTTATACCTATAATGATCAGATCATCTTTGTATTTTTCTTGAAGCGAGCTTAGATGAGAAGCTGCCGCGCGGCATGGAGGGCACCATGTAGCAAATATATCAAAAATAACTATTTTGCTCTCAGCGCCATCGAGTCTAAAGCCTTTGCCATCTTTTTTAACTACATACTGTTTTTTGTCAATCCCCGTTAAAACATACTCTTTTGCTGCTATCATCTCATTTGCACTGTTTTTTTTATCATCATTGCTAGAGCAGCCTTGAAAAAATATTACTGATATAATCGAAAGAGCTAAAATATATTTTTTAAACATTTGCTTACCTTGTTTTCTTTTTTTTGAGTAAAATAAGCGAAATTATAGCCATAAAGATTTTATATGCCTCTTACAAAAGCAATTTTTAGACGAAATTGTCTACAAAAAATTAAAAGTTCTCCTAGTCACAATCGATTCTACAAAAATGCAAAAATAGATGCAAAGCTGCTTGAAGAGCTAAATAGATTTAAAAAATTTAAAAATTTAAAAATACTTTTTTACACCTCCCTTCCTTTCGAAGCAAACACTGCTAAATCTATTCAAAAATTAAGAAAAAAATGTGATGTTTTTGTTCCATTTATGGAAGGCGAAAGTTTTAAGATGGTACCATTTAGGTTACCGCTGAAGAAAAAAAAGTTTGGTATTTATGAAGCGGGAAATACTTTAAGAAATATAAAAAAAATTGATATAGCCATAGTGCCAATAGTAGGTGTAGATGGAAA
>JBFEYZ010000196.1:0-2225 GCA_041561855.1 Sulfurimonas sp.
CATATTTATTCCTGGATGAAGTTTGATCGTTTTGCAGTATGTCTCTTTTTGCGGTTTTACTTCTAAGCTATTGGTTATATTATTGTCTTGCTTTATGATTATTGTATCTGCTTCACTAAACTTAGCATTTATAACAAAAGTACTGCTCTCTCCGACATAACGTGTTTTATTTTGAGGAAACTCTACGGAAGATGTAGTCTCTTGCGTATTGCCGCAGAGTGCGGCAATAAAAAGAAGCGGCAGATATAAAGCTTTCAAATCACCCTACTTCAGGTTGACTTTTGGCGTTACTTTATCATAGTGACGGCGAGCATGACATGCTGGTGCACATGAACCGCCGTTTTCCGTTTCAATAAAACGAATAGGAAAGTTGATTTTACCAAATTTAGTCTTTGCTCTTAAGTGGTGCGGATACTCTTTTGTACCGTGGAAGTCATGACAAGCACGGCAAGAACGTCCTTTTTCTTTATTAACATGAACAAAGTGCATATTATGCGAACCATTTCTAAAATTTGTCGCCGTTGTAGTGTTCTCATCCATTATCTTCTCTTTTTCATGACACTGGAAACATATGTAATTATCTTCATCAAACGCCTCATAAAAAGTTCTAGGGAACGGTTTATTCAACATTCTCAAATTATTTGAGCCGTGCGGATTATGACATGCCGCACAATCACCCCAGAGAATCGGTCCATGCCAGTCTGGGTTGTTTTCCAAATGCTTTCCTATATTCGCAAGTTTTTCTCCAGTCTCATCAGTTGTTACCGGCTCGCTATGGCATGTAAGACACAACTCTTTTGAAGTATCTTTTATCAAAAATTTAGGATTGCTGGAACCATGCGGGTCATGACACTCCAAACATTTTCTAGGTTTATCGAGTGCGCCGTGCTTATCTGTTACAGTACTTGTCCAAACCTCTTTATCAACATGGCACATAACACACAAATCTTTCTTACCGTCTGCCTTTAGCTGATATAAATGATCTTCGGTATGCGGATCATGGCAGTTGGTACACTGATCCTTTACTGGCGGGTGAATATTTGGAGTGTCTCGCAAAAAAGTATCCTTGTCTTGATGACATGATGTACAAAGCTCATTTATGCTTGATGCAACTAGAAGCTTTGCATTATCCGACTCATGCGGATTATGACATGTAGTACAAGCACCTGCCGCGACAGGACCGTGAATAAATTTTTTGCCGTCTTTTGCTTCGTGGCACATAGCACACAGCTCAGGAGGATCCATTATAAGAGCTTCTTCTCCTTTTGCATCCGTATGACAAACTGTACAATCACCCCACTCAAACGGAGGGTGTTGTACTTTTTTCTGTGACTTTAACTCCGTACCGTAAAACTTCTCAGCCTCCGTTAAAACAGCTTCCTGTGCAAAAACATTAACACAGACAAATAGCAGAACAGCTGCTATTTTTGATATAAAAAAATGCTCTATCTTCATCTTCTAACCTTCCCCCTTTTTAACTAACTCTAACTTAAAACGGTCTATCATTTGCAGAAACTATATATGTAGCAAGAGCCTGCATATCAGGATCAAAAAGTGTTCTTATCTTTACAAGCTGCGGATCCATAACAGGTGCGCGGGCAGGGTCTACAATTGCAGGAGCCTGTCCTCTAAGATACGAAATAAGTTCAAGCTCTTTGCCTACATATCCTCTGGCAATTGTTGAAAGCGATGGTCCGATGGTATCGATATCAGGCTTATGACATACGGCACACCCTTTTGCCTCAAATATCTCTTTACCTTTTTCTGCACTTATATCTTGTGCCCAGCTGTTGCACAAAAATAGTGCCGAAGCACAAAATCCGACTATTACTTTTTTCATCTAAAACACCTTATTTGAGTTAATATTGCCCGATTATATCATAACTTTTTCTAATTCTAATATGAATTTGCAAAGTTTATTTTTCTTATTTTTCTCACTCTTTTTTTAAAAATAAACAGTGATTGTTCCTAAATAATCCATACATAAAAAGCCTGTTTAACGTGAATACAGAGTTTTTACCCATATGTTCCAAAATAGGTAAAAAATTTCTTTTTAACAGATTTTGTATTTTATATTACAAAAAATATTTTTCTGTTTTTAGTAATTTTGTAACATATAAAACTCTATATTTTTAACATATTACGATACTTTTTATCTCGCTCATCTCTTCTATTGCAAATCTTGGACCTTCTCGCCCTACACCGCTTAACTTTACTCCGCCATA
>JBFEYZ010000197.1:0-2215 GCA_041561855.1 Sulfurimonas sp.
ATGAGCCTGCCAATGAATGAAAAAGACAACAGGATGCTACCTCTTCTACAACAAAAAAGGGTTCTTATGCAAACGCTCGAAGATTTGACATACCTAAAAAACAATCCGCCAAAACCGAATCAGGCGTGTGGAATCTCAAAACACAGAAACGATAAATAGTTTTAAAGTAAAGATATAAGGCGAATGATTTTGTTAAAGTTCGAGGCAAAATAAAATTGATTTGAGAAGTTTACTTGATATAAATGACGAAAAATTGATTTTATTTCAATGAAGAAATTTAGCAAAAGCATTGTCTTGGAAGTACTTCCCTCCAGATACCTGCGGCACATAACACTTCAAGGCGTGCTGCTGTATTCCTACCCTGACACAGTACCTCAAAGCACTATTGCACAGGTCTAAAGAGAAGCGACGCAATTATAGCCAAAAAATTTAAATTAAACAAAGCCTCAAAGAGAGATAGTGTCTACTGCACTTTTTATAGCATCTAAATAGAGCTTATAATCAAAGTCGCTATTTTTTTGTGCGGCTTCAAGCTCCATCTCTCTGGCCATTTCATAAATTTCATCTAATTTTATATTTCCTGCACTACCTTTTATAGCATGCGCACTTGATCTGATTTTATCATAATCTTTAGTCTCAATCGACTTTTCAAGTATCTGTAAAATTGACTCTGTCTCTTTTAAAAAACTTTCGACGATCATAGAAATATATCTGGTTTTCACTCCTATCGAGAGCGCTAGATTATCATAGTCTAAATTTGAATAATCAACATTTAAAACAAGCATAATCAAATCCTTTCACTCTTTTATTATAAAAGCCTACATAGATAATTCTATCGTAAAAAACAGCATTTTTGATACAATACTGAATGCTATATATTGTAACAGCTCTAAAATCGGAAGCTCAGGCATTTGTTGAAAAATATGAACTTGCCAAAACAGGTTCTGGCGGCTATACCATTTTTGAAAATGACAACTTTAGGGTAATTGTAAGCGGGGTAGGTGTAGAGTCTGCAAAAAAAGCCGTTGATTTTCTTTTAAAAAATTTTACCGTTGGTGCTGATGATATATTCCTCAACGTAGGTATATGCGGGGCAGACAAAAAGTACAAAATCGGCACTCTGCTTAATATCGGTTCTATTACATACAGGGGAACAAGCCACACAGTAAGCAGAAGCTCTTTGCACGCTATTACATGCGTTGATAAAGAGATTGCTCAAGATCTCTATGATATAGCTGACATGGAGTCTTTTGGTTTTTATGAAGCAACGAAAAAGCTTCACTGCTCTCATATCTTTAAGGTCGTGAGTGATCATTTTGAACCAAAAAATGTTACAAAAGATGGTACAAAAAAATTGATTTTCAATGCAATAGATCCAATGATAAAAGAGGTTACAAAATGAGAAAAGTAGTAGTCACCGGTGCCAGCAGCGGTATAGGCAAAGAGATCACAAAAAGATTACTGCTTCTTGATTATGGGGTTATAGGGATCAGCAGAAAAGTTAAAAAAGAGGATTTTGATTCTCAAAACTTCACTCCTCTTCAAGCGGATCTTTCAGACGAGACATCAACACTTTCAACATGTAAAAAACTATCCGGTGAGGATATATATATGCTCATTAACTGTGCAGGATTCGGCAGATTTGAGCCTCATGAAGAGTTAAATAGCAAAACAATAACCGATATGGTCTTTTTAAATCTTACCGCTCCAATGCTTCTTACAAACGCTCTGCTTCGAGATTTGAAAAAAAATGAAGGCTATCTTATCAACATCAACTCCATAGAAGCTATCAGATCAAGCAAATTTGCGGGAGTTTACAGCGCTACAAAAGCTGGACTTAAAGCCTTTGGAGACTCTCTGTTTGAGGAGACTAGAAAGAGTGCTCTGAGCGTTACGAATATAAACCCGGATATGACATACAGTAATTTCTACAACGAACTTAGATTTGAAACAAGCCTGCATGAAGATGAAAAACTTCTCTCTTCGGATATTGCAGACGCTGTTGAACATATTCTTAGCATGAGAAAAGGTGCGGTCGTAAGTGAATATACGATCAGAAGTCTGAATTTTGGGATCTCTAAGAAAAAGCTATGACTTAATATCTAGTTTTTTAGATGTAGGGATATCGGTAGAACGCAGAAAATCAAGATTTTTCTTTATCTGCTTCATAGAAGCTTTTGTCTCTTCTTTGAGGTTGTTCATCAAAGACGTTGCC
>JBFEYZ010000198.1:0-2183 GCA_041561855.1 Sulfurimonas sp.
AAGGTGCAGGTAACACTCAAGAGGTAGGTATGGTCCTCTTTACAAAATATCTTATTCCTTTTGAGATGGCAGCAGTAATGCTTTTGGTCGCTATGATCGCCGGTATCGTACTTGCAGGGAAAAAGATGGATCTCTCTCTTACTCTTATGAATGAACAAGAGATACTTAAAATGAGAGAAGAAGATAAAAACAAGAAGGTGCTCTCATGATGGAAATAGGACTAAATCACTACCTTGTGCTCTCAACGATCCTTTTTGCAATAGGATTGGTAGGGATCATGAGAAGAAAGAATCTGCTTATGCTCTTTTTTGCTACAGAGATACTTTTAAACTCGGTAAATATATCTTTTGCCGCAATTTCACACTATTACGGTGATCTGACAGGTCAGATGTTCGCGTTTTTCGTTATAGCTATCGCAGCTTCAGAAGTAGCTGTAGGGCTCGGACTTTTGATAGTTTGGCATAAAAAACATAACAATATAGATCTTGACAGTATGTCAACGATGAGAGGATAAGATATGGAACTCTTTTTATATACGGCACTGTTCTCACCGCTTGTGGGTTCTTTGTTCGCTGCACTTTTTGGAGCATCTCCAAAGACGAAGATCGCAGGAATAGTTCCAAGTATTCTTCTTGGAGTCTCATTTCTAAGTTCTTTGGTACTTCTTGTTTTAGTAATGCTTACGGGACACACTATTCATGTTGAGATGATGACTTGGATGGCTACGGGAGACCTTTACATTCCGTTTGGCTTTGTTGTCGATCAGGTAAGCGTTACTATGATGATAGTAGTAACTTTGGTCTCTACTGTTGTCCACGTTTACGCTATCGGCTATATGGACCATGATAAAGGATTCAACCGTTTCTTTGCTTGGTTGTCGGCATTCGTTTTCTCAATGATGATACTTGTCATGAGCGACAACTTTGCCGGTCTCTTTATAGGCTGGGAAGGCGTTGGTCTATGTTCATGGGGACTTATAGGTTTCTGGTATAAAAAAGAGAGCGCTACTTGGGCTGCAAATGAAGCGTTCATTATGAACCGTATTGCTGACCTTGGTATGCTTATCGGTATCTTTTTGGTCTACTGGAACACGGGAACTCTTCAGTACGATGAAGCTTTCGCTGCAATGCCCTCACTTGACACTGCAGTACTTACTTGGATGGGAATCTTCCTTTTCATCGGTGCTATGGGTAAATCGGCTCAATTCCCGCTTCACACTTGGCTGGCAGACGCTATGGAAGGTCCTACTCCGGTTTCGGCTCTTATCCACGCGGCTACGATGGTAACGGCCGGTGTATACCTTGTTATCCGTGCAAACCCTCTTTATGACCTTATTCCTGCAGTAGGATTGTTTATTGCATCTTTGGGAGCGTTCGTTGCACTTTTTGCTGCTTCAATGGCGCTTGTAAACCGCGATATGAAGAGAGTTATCGCATACTCGACGCTTTCACAGCTTGGATATATGTTCGCTGCTGCGGGTCTTGGAGCTTACTGGGTCGCGCTTTTCCACCTTATGGCTCACGCATTCTTTAAAGCGCTTCTCTTCTTGGGTGCAGGTAACGTTATGCATGCTATGCACGATGAGCTTGATCCGTTTAAGATGGGTGGTCTAAGCAAAGTGATGAAAGGGACGTTCATTATGATGACGGTCGCTTCAGTAGCACTTGCAGGGATCTTTCCTCTCGCTGGCTTCTTCTCAAAAGATCTTATCTTGGAGGTAGCGTTTGTCGAGCATCACTTTATCATCTATACGGTATTGCTTCTTACTGCAGGTTTAACCGCATTCTACTCGTTCAGACTAGTAGCGCTTATATTCCACGGTGAGGACAGATACAAGCATTTCGGCATCCATCCGCATGAAGCTTACAGATTTATGCTTGTCGCTATGAGCCCGCTTCTTCTTCTTGCAGTTATTGCAGGTGCGTTTAAGATGGGATACTTCAACATGGTAACAGAGCTGCTTCCTGCAACAGAGTACCACGTTCACTCGGCTACGACATACTGGATCATGACAATCGGGACACAGCTTTTTGTTATCGCGGCGATCGCTTATGCTTACAAAAAGTATACAAGCAAAGATATCAAAGTGCCAGACGGAACATCGAAAATGGAGAACAGTTTTGGATATAAACTGCTCATCAATCAGTACTATATCCCTTACTTCTACGAGAACTATATCGTTA
>JBFEYZ010000199.1:0-2172 GCA_041561855.1 Sulfurimonas sp.
AATGCAAAAATAGAGCTGAGTAAAGTTATTTTTCCTACAAAAGGTCAAGTAAAGCAAGCTTATATCTCAGTTGTAATAGTTGTCGCTGTTATAGCTGCTTTTTTAGCGTTAATTGATTTAGTTATGTCATCAGTTATGTCAGCAATCTTAGGTTAAGGAGTAGCAGTGGAGGAAAAAAAAAGTAATCATCAGTGGTACTCTATACAGACATACGGGAATGAGAGAACAGTCCGCTTAGCAATCTTAAATATGATTGAAGAGATGGGACTTCAGGATAAAATAACAGACGTTATCGTTCCTACTGAAGATGTTATAGAAGTAAAAGAGGGAAAAAAGAAAATATCTGAGAGATCTCTCTACTCAGGTTATGTTTTTGCAAGAATCGACCTCAATAAAGAGATCCAGCATCTCATACAGACCATACCAAAGGTCTCTGGATTTATCGGTGAAGCGAATACGCCTACACCGCTAAGTGAGCATGACATTAATGTGATTCTTGATCGTGTTCAAAACCGTGCTGCACCAAAGCCGAAAGTATTTTTCGACAGCGGTGAGACTGTACGTATTATTGACGGTCCGTTCGCAAACTTTACGGCAACTGTAGATGAGTATGATTTAGAGCATGGAACTCTAAAGCTTAACGTTTCAATTTTCGGTAGAGCAACTCCGGTTGATATCTCTTACACGCAAGTTGAAAAAATAATTTAAATTTTAAAAAGGAAAAAAGATGGCAAAGAAAATATTAGGCTACATCAAGCTGCAAATTGAAGCTGGTAAAGCAACACCTGCACCTCCGGTTGGACCTGCTCTAGGACAACGTGGTGTTAATATCATGGAATTTACTAAAGCATTTAACGAAAAAACAAAAGATAAGATGGGATTTAAAGTTCCTGTTATTATCACTGTTTATACAGATAAGAGCTTTACTTTTATTACTAAGCAGCCACCGGCATCTGCACTTTTAATGAATGCAGCAGGACTTAAAAAAGGTTCTGATAACGCGCTTAAGAACAAAGTTGCAAAGATCACTCGTGCACAGCTAATGGAAGTTGTAGATAGAAAAATCGAAGATTTAAATACTGATGATAAAGAAATGGCAGCAAATATTATTGCAGGTTCAGCTCGTTCAATCGGTATAGAAATCGTAGACTAAAAATAAAATATCATCGACCACAGTGATATAAAACTTTGTGGCAGAATTTCACAGGAGAATTTGATAATGAGTAAAAGATATAAACAATTAATTGAAAAAGTTGATACTACTAAAACATATAGTGTTGATGAAGCATCGACTGTAGTAAAAAATTTAGTAAGTGCAAAGTTTGACGAAACAGTTGAAGTGGCACTGAACTTGAACGTAGATCCTAGGCATGCAGACCAGATGATTCGTGGTGCAATTGTACTTCCTCACGGAACAGGTAAAACAGTTCGTGTTGCAGTTTTTGCTAAAGGTGCTAAAGCAGATGAGGCAAAAGAAGCTGGTGCTGATATCGTTGGAACTGACGATTTAGTAGCACAAATCAAAGAGGGTGTTTTCAACTTCGATATCGTTGTTGCTGCACCTGACTGTATGGGACTAGTTGGTCAAATTGGTCGTATTCTAGGGCCAAAAGGTATGATGCCTAACCCTAAAACAGGTACTGTTACTCCAGATGTTGCAACAGCTGTTAAAAATGTAAAGGGTGGTCAGGTAAATTTCCGTGTTGATAAAAAAGGAAATATACATGCAGGTATAGGTAAAGCTAGCTTTGATGCACAAAAAATAGCAGAGAACTTGTCATCTTTTGTAAAAGCTATTAACAAGCATAAGCCATCTTCTGCAAAAGGTCGTTACATCAAAAACGGAGCACTTAGTTTAACTATGAGCCCTGCTATAAAACTTGATGTAATGCAGTTAGCTGATATCAAATAATTATAGTAATTTTTAGTGCTTTATTCGTAAAGCACTATCAAGTTACTACTTTGGTAACTGCATTTTATGGACTGAAGATATAGGAGCGAAAGCTTAATTTATCAAATTTTATTTGATACTCCTGTTGAAGTATTGTCTGGAAAGGAGATATTCTATGACAAAAACACAAAAAGCTGAAATTATTGAAGTACTTTCAAATGAGTTCAAAGAGGCTCAAAGTGTAATCTTTTGTGATTATAAAGGCCTTAGCGTTTCTAAAC
>JBFEYZ010000200.1:0-2166 GCA_041561855.1 Sulfurimonas sp.
GCATGAAGAAGATGGGAAGTATGAAGTCTTTAATAGGTATGATTCCGGGTATGGGAAATATGTCTAAGGCGCTCAAAGATTTCGATCTTGAAAATTCAGGAGAGCTTAAAAACATCAAAGCGATGGTCTCTTCCATGACTATGAAAGAGAGAGAGAACCCAGATCTTTTAAACAACTCGCGCAAAGAGAGAATTGCAAGAGGATGTGGACTCAGCCAAGTCGAGATAAACCGCATGATCAAACAGTTTAAAAATGCCGGCAAGATGGCTAAAAAGCTCTCAAGCAAAGGCGGTATGAAAGATCTCCAAGCCATGATGGGACAGATGGGCGGCGCGGGAGCTCTTAGAAGATAGCTCTTTGGCATAATAGAGGGTAAATCTATGAACTTCAAGAAGTTTATAGATTTGCATTCAAAATGCAAAATTTAACATATACAGCAAGTTGAAATATGACTTGCGCAGAGAAGGACAATATTATGGCAACAGTTATTCGTTTAACTAGAATGGGAAGAAAAAAACAACCTTTTTACCGTATTGCGGTAACAGACTCACGTAAAAGAAGAGACGGTGGTTGGATAGAGTTAATCGGACATCACAATCCGATGGTAGCAGAGAAGACAACAGTTGTTGACAACGAGAGATTAGATTACTGGTTAAGCGTTGGTGCTAAGATGAGTGACCGCGTTAAAAAGATAACAGGTCGCTAAGATGATAGCTGATTTTGTCGCACAATTTGCAAGACTTATAGCTTCATATCCTGATGATATAAGAGTTGAAATAAAAGAGGGCGATGAAACAACTGAGATTTTGCTCTATGCCAATCAAGCAGACATCGGAAAGCTGATCGGCAAAGAGGGCAAGATGATAGGTGCTATTAAGACCGTTATCTCAGGCTGCAAAGCAAAAGACGGTGTGAGTTACCGCATAAATGTCGAAGCAATCTAACAAACTTCTTCATATTGCAACAATCGGCAAGTCTGTCGGTTTAAGGGGCGATATGAAACTTCATATAAAAAGTGATTTTCCAGAGCAATTTAAAAAAGGTGCCTCATTTTTCATTAACGAAAAAGAGAGTCTCACGATAAGTGAAATAAATCATGAAAGAGCTCTTGTAAAGTTTCTTGGCTACTCTTCGCCTGAAGATGCTAAAAAACTTACAAACAAACATCTCTATACTACAATAGAGAGAACAAGAGATGAGTGTCACCTGGAAGAGGGTGAATATTTCTGGTTTGATATTGAGGGTTGCACCGTAGTAGAAGATGGGGAAGTTTTGGGTATTGTTGAAGAGGTTGACAGAATTTCAGCAACGAATTATTTAATTATAAAGACTGATGAAAAACTGGTAAAAGATGGCTTTGCAAAAAGTTTCTTGATACCTTTTAACAAGCCTTTTACAATAAATACTGACATTGACAAGAAGGTAATAAACGTTAGCGGCGGTATGGATATTCTAGAAGCTTCATAATGAAATTTACTTTTGTAACGCTATTTCAAAATATAGTCGAGGGTTATTTTTGCGACTCTATTTTAAAAAGAGCCATGGAGAAAGAGATTTTAAAAATTGAATTTTTAAATCCAAGAGATTTTAGCAGCTCCAAGCATAATAAGGTTGATGATACTTCTGTAGGCGGCGGTGCAGGAATGGTTATGAATCCTCAGCCGCTTTTTGATGCCTTGGATGAACTTAGATCCAAGGACGATGATGTTCACGTTGTTTTTTTAACTCCCGTTGCCAAGCCTTTTAGACAAAATGATGCTAAAAGGTTAGCAAAAAAGAGCCACATAGCTTTTGTGAGTGGAAGATATGAAGGTATTGACGAGAGAGTTATTGAGAAGTATGCCGATGAGGTTTTTAGTATAGGTGACTATATTTTAACAGGCGGTGAATTAGCCTCTTTGGTTATATGTGATGCAGTTTCTAGAAACGTAGACGGTGTACTTGGTAATAGTGATTCTTTGAGCATAGAGAGTTTTGAGAGTGAACTTTTAGAGGCTCCATCTTTCTCTAAGCCGCAAAATTATAAAAACTATTGTGTTCCATCAGAATACTTAAAGGGAAATCACAGTAAAATTCGCTCACTAAAATTAGCTCTATCTGAGTGTAAGACTAAATTCTTCAGGCCAGAGCAGCTTTTAAAGCATAGAACAAGGAAATCTTATGAGA
>JBFEYZ010000201.1:0-2158 GCA_041561855.1 Sulfurimonas sp.
CGCTGAAGCAGGCTTATCACAAGCTCAGGATTTTCTAAAACAGAGCTCTCGGTGATCTCAAGCTCTACCCATGATGCTTCGCAGCCGCTCTCTTTAAGCATACTTTTTAGCGTGTCTATGAGGTTAAGATGAGTAAGCTGACGCGCCGAGATGTTGATGGCGACTCTGCCCTCTAGTATTCCAAGCTCTCGCCACCTTTTGACGGTTTTAAAAGCACTTCTAAACACAAAAGTTCCTATCTCTACTATCAGACCGCTCTTCTCGGCTAAAGGTATAAAGACCTCAGGCGATATCATCCTCTCTTTATGCTTCCATCTCAAAAGTGCTTCGACACCGACTATTTTCCCGTCGTTTGCCTCATTTTGAGGCTGAAAATAGAGCTCAAGTTCACTGTTTTTAATTGCCTGTTTGAGGCTTGTTACCATCTGCGTATATTCAACCGCCTCTTCTTTTAGCTTTGCGCTGTAGAAGCTAAAACTGTTCTTGCCCAGTCTCTTGGCGTTGTACATTGCGGTATCGGATGCCTGATACATCTCTTCCATGGTTTTAACATCTTGAGGATAGATAGAGATCCCCGAGCTTGCGGTGATATAGATATCTATCATATCTATCCTAAAAGGGTTGTTGAACTTATGATGCAGCTTCTGCATCAGCTTCTCTATCTCTCTTTTATCGCTTTGATTAAGGGCTATTGCAAACTCGTCTCCACCCATACGTGCTATAAAAGCGCTTGAGTCAAATACCTCTACAAGAACTTTGGATATCTCATAAAGCAGTTTGTCGCCGAAGCGGTGACCGTATGAGTCATTGATGATCTTAAATTCGTCAAGGTCAAGCAAAATAAGGCTAAACGGAACCTCCTGAGAGCACTTCTCCACCAAGACCTCGCTTATGTTGAGCCTGTTTGGCAGTTTTGTAACTTTGTCGATATGTGATAGATTATAAAACTTCTCTTTTGACTCCTCCAAATAACTTTCATGCTCTTTTTGTTTTGTTATGTCTCTTGATATTCCAAAAACTCCAAAAACCTTGTTTTGCTCATCTACCAAAGCTCCTTTGGTAGCCAAAACAGTTTTAAGAGTGCCGTCTTTCATGATAAGGACTCTTTCGGTAGTTGATATTTTGGCACTGCTCGCAGTGGTCTTATCTGCTACTTGGACTTTTTTTGCTACCTCTGCGTCAAATATCTCTTCATCGCTCTTTCCAAGCACGCTTTGCACATCCGCATGCACCATCCTTGCCGCGGCTTCATTAAAGAGTATATACTTTCCGTCCAGATCCTTTGCATAGATGGCGTCGGGCGAGCTGTTTACTATGGTGTTTAAAAGCATATCGTATCTGGAGAGTTCGCTTTGCGTAGCAGTTAAGCTCTCTTGGGTTTTTTGATGTTTTACGGTATGTTCCAGGTTTGCATCGTGTTGTGACTGCATTGTGCGAAAAAACTTATACGTCAGAAAGTATAAAATAACCGTTGTAGCCGAAACAAAAAAAAGACCTTTGTACATCTCTACCAATACGACTCTATTTGCATTTTTAATAACAAATCCAACTGCATAATCAGATATAACTATCCACAATACCGCAGAGATAAAGTATATTAAAGAGATGTAGAGTGCGTTCTTGCGGCATCTCAAATAACTATTTTTCACTTTATGCATTCCTTAAACTAGAACAATTTAGAGACATTATTATACAAGATAGTATAAAAAATGCAATGGGTGCAACAAATTATTTCAGATTTATCCTGCTATAATTGCGAAAAATAAACATTTGAGGTATTTGTGAGACTTCCAAAAGGCTTCGGCAAAAACTACTTTACACTGCGCGCGATCACTGCGACCGTAAATCAGGTAACGTTAAATGCCAATACATCACGTGTACAAAATTTTCATATGCTGAACTTCCAAAGCGATGAACTTGAAGCTGAGTTGGAAGAAGAGGAGCTCGCCGCCACGCTCTGCACGCCACAGCTCTCTTTAAAGCCTTGCCATTGTAACTGTTACTTCTTAAAAAAAACACGTAAAACACTTCTGCTTCACCCGGATCAAAACTACTTTTTCGACTACTTTAAAACTCTAAACAACGCTATATCTCCGCCTTCACAAAGCCTTTCAAACAGCCTTTTTTCATTATCATACTACGCGAACGATTCTGCAAC
>JBFEYZ010000202.1:0-2136 GCA_041561855.1 Sulfurimonas sp.
ATAACTTTTTTCTAATCGTAAACTAACCTTACTTATTGTAAAATACAAAAATTTAATTCTAAACAAGTAAGGTCTATCGATGAAAATATCACTTAAAACTATACCTCATATAGCCAATAAGATCGCAATTGATTTAAATAAGAGTGGTGTTGTTACGATGACAAAAGGTCTTGAGCCTGTCGCAAAAGAGGCCGAAAAAATATTGACGCACAATATTAAGCAGGAGATGGCTCTTGAAGAGAAAGTGCATGAGATATGTGAAGCAAATGAAGAGGAGATAGAGTTCAATCTTGTAGACGAGAGACAGCTCTTTTTCATGATCAAAAAAAGATTGGCTCCTGAGTTCGACGTACTCTTAAACTATGAAGAGAGATACTCGGACATCTCGCATAAAATTTTAGATGAACTTTATGAAGAGGATCTTATTCATTTTGACGTAACGGAAAACCGTATTAAAAATATTATCTATAATGCTATCACATCATTTATAGCTGAGGCTTCTGAGCTTGATAATATTATAATGGATAAGATAAGAACATACAAAAAAAGATACATTCCTGGGACTGATGAGTTTGATATATTATATGAAAAGCTCTATAGAGAAGAGCTTGCAAAAAGAGGTATGGAGTAGTGAGTATGAGTGATTTGAAAAAAGCTTGGCTGTATTTTGAAAACGGGACCTTCTTAGAAGCGAGCAGCTTCGGTGCAGAAGACACCGTAGTTGGAGAGATAGTTTTTAACGTCTCTATGAGCGGATATCAAGAGATTATGTCAGACCCATCTTATGCAGGCCAGTTTGTTACATTTACCATGCCAGAGATTGGAAATGTAGGGGTAAACTCTCAAGATATGGAGAGCAAGGCAGCACATGCTAAAGGTATGATCGTAAGACGTTATCAGGATAGATACTCAAACTTTAGAGCAGAGGACTCCCTTGCTAACTTTTTAAAAGAGCAGAACGTTATGGGCATCTGTAACATAGATACTAGATATATAACAAAAATGCTTAGACGCGAAGGCGCTATGATGATGGTAGCATCAACAGAGATAAGCGACAAAGAGGAGCTTAAAAAAGTTCTGCAAAGCAGCCCTAGAATAGAAGATGTAAACTATATAGAGCAGGTAAGTACAAAGACTCCATATAAGCATACGCAGTCTGTTTACAATGATAGAGTATTCGAGTACAATTCAGCACCGGCAGCCGAAGCAAATATAGTAGTTTTAGATTTCGGTGTAAAGAGAAACATTTTAAATGAGCTAGTTGCTGCTAAAATGGGCGTTGAGGTTATCCCGAACGATTTCAGTGCAGAAAACCTCATAGACAGATATAACAAGAAAGAGATCGACGGAGTATTTTTGTCGAACGGACCAGGCGATCCGCTTGTACTTAAGCATGAGCAGGAGCAGATAAAAAAGCTTATAGATGCAAAAGTACCGATGTTCGGTATATGTTTAGGGCACCAACTTCTTTCTATATCACATGGATATGACACATATAAGCTTAAATTTGGACATCACGGCGGAAATCAACCTGTTAAGAATGTAAAAACAGGATTGGTTGAGATTACGGCTCAAAATCATAACTATAATGTTCCGCAGAATATAGTAGAGGTTGCAGAGGTTACACACATCAACCTTTTTGACAATACGATAGAGGGATTAAGATACAAAGATGCCCCTATTTTTTCCGTACAGCACCACCCGGAAGCTAGCCCTGGTCCAAAAGAGAGCAGATATATCTTCAACGAGTTTCTATCTTTAATAAAGAGATAGAAACCACTCCCCACTCTCACCTTATATAACAGCAGATTGTTAATTTAGTGTTAATTGTAAACAAACAGTTAACTAATTTATAAAGTTTGTCTAAAAAATGTCATTATTTAAGAATTTTTAAACATTTATACTGTTACTATGCTAATGTTAATTAGTTTAATAAATTTAGGTTAATTTAATTAGACATAATTGCTTTGAATCTTTAAGGAGGCTATATATGGAGAATCGTCCATTAGAGTACGACTATACGGTTGCAAAGATGTTCATGTTTACAACAATCGTTTTAGGAATTGTTGGTATGCTCATCGGTGTAATTTTAGCGTTTCAACTTGCTTTTCCGGGAGTTAATCTAATTCTTGGAGA
>JBFEYZ010000203.1:0-2129 GCA_041561855.1 Sulfurimonas sp.
ACTTTTAAAGGTTATTTACAGTATGATGCCGACAAATTAATTTTGCTAAAAGCGAAATTAAGCGGGAAAATTGACGTAAATTGTGACATATGTGCTGATGAGTTTATACTTGATGTAGACGAGGACTTAGAGTTTTTTGTTTCAGACGGTATTTACGAAAAGCATGAGGAACTCCTTTTGGATGTTGTAGAATCATTTGATTCTACTGTTGATCTTGAGGAGCTTATGAATTCGGAAATAGAGCTTATAAAAAGTGATTATCACAGTTGCGAAAGTTGCAAGAAAAATAGTGCTTTTGAAGAAGAAGCGTAGCAATATGGGCTCTGCTCATATTGCATTTTAAATACAGATAGAAAGGATATAGATTATGGCAGTACCAAAGAGAAGAGTGTCTCATTCACGTTCAGCGAAAAGAAGAACTCACTATAAAATAACTTTAGCTAAACCTGTTAAAGATAAAGACGGAACATACAAACTTCCACACCATATTAACCCAACAACCGGTGAGTATAAATAGTAAATGGTAAAGATTGCTATTGATGCAATGGGCGGGGACTTCGGTCCTAAGCCAATTGTAGAGGGCTGTATACAGGCTCTTAAACACAAACTTTTTATTCCTATACTTGTAGGTAAAAAATCTGAAATTTTACCTCTGTTACCAAAACGTTATAGAGATAAGATTTCTATAGTTGAGGCTGATGACGTTATATCTATGGATGACGCTGCAACAGATGCCGTAAAAAGAAAAGAGAGCTCAATATACAAAGCTATCGAGCTGGTAAAAAACGGTGAAGCGCAAGGCGTCGTTTCAGCAGGACATAGCGGTGCTACCATGACTTTGGCGACTCTGAGACTGGGCCGCTTAAAAGGAGTGTTGAGACCTGCGCTTGTAGCTTTAATGCCTACAAAAAGCACTAGAAAGTCTGTTATACTTGATGTTGGGGCAAATGTTGACTCTAAAGCTGAACATCTGCTGCAGTTTGCAGTAATGGGCGGATGCTATGCAGAGGATATGTTTAAAATATCGACTCCATCAATCGGTCTCTTGGCAAATGGCGAAGAGAAGAGCAAAGGCAACGATGTTACAAAGGCAGCCTTTAAATTGCTTGACGGTTACAAAGGCTTTAAAGGAAATGTTGAGGGAAGTGATATCTTCAATGCAAGCTGTGATGTTATAGTATGCGACGGTTTCGTAGGAAACTTAGTTTTAAAAGCATCAGAAGGGGTAGCTTCTACTATTAGCGGACTGATTAAAGAGTATATTAGAAAGTCTCCTATAGCAATTACAGGAGCTCTTCTTATGAGAAAAGTATTTAAGCTTCTCAAAAAACAGATGAACTATGAAGAGATAGGCGGTGCTCCGCTTATCGGTATTCAAGGATGTGCGATTGTAAGCCATGGTAAAAGTACTCCAAAAGCAATAAAAAATGCAATCTTTCAAGCTATAAACTATGTAGATACAGGCGTAAACGGCCATATAGTCCAAAGACTTGAAGCACTAAAAAACAAGGAAGTTTAATGGCGTATGCGGCATTTCGCTCTATAGGTGCTTATGTTCCTAGCAAAATTCTCTCAAATGAAGATCTCTCAAAAATGGTAGATACTTCGGATGAGTGGATAACAAAGAGAACTGGTATAAAAGAGAGGCATATCGCCGCAAGTGATGAATTCACAAGCGATATGGGAGTCCGGGCGGCAAAGCTTGCCATAGAGAGAAGCGGCTTGGACAAGAGCGAGATAGATATGATCGTTTGCGCTACCATATCCCCTGATTATTTCTGCATGCCATCAACTGCTACTATTATAAGCACAAAACTTGGTCTTGGAAATATCACCGCATTTGATATCTCTGCCGCATGTACCGGTTTTGTCTATATCCTATCAATTGCAAAAGCGTTTATAGAGTCAGGAATGAAAAAGAATGTTCTGATCATAGGTGCAGAAAAACTATCAGCAATAACAGATTACAGTGACAGAGCCACATGTATTCTTTTTGGTGACGGTGCAGGCGCCGCGGTCATAAGTGCTACTGATAACAAAGATGAGGCGATAATAGATATTCATACAGGCTCAGACGGTGAGTTTGCGGATCTGTTAATGACGCCAAACGGCGGAAGCGGCTCTGCACA
>JBFEYZ010000204.1:0-2123 GCA_041561855.1 Sulfurimonas sp.
TGAACAGACTCCCCAAAATAAAGCAGAGTATATAAAAACGATTCATGATGAGGGCAAAAAAGCAGTGATGGTCGGAGACGGCGTCAATGATATATTGGCTCTTGCTTCTGCAGATATTGCAATTGCAATGGGCAGTGGCAGTGATATAGCGGTAGAAGTAGGTGATGTAGTGCTTTTAGATGATTCGCTAAGGTCATTAAACGATGCTTTTAAAATCAGTCAGACAACATTTAGTTTGATAAAGCAAAATCTTCTTATATCATTGGTGTATAACGCAGTGACTATCCCTCTTGCTATGGCAGGATATATTATACCGCTGTTTGCTGCGATCTCTATGTCTCTTAGTTCGTTATTGGTTGTCGGCAACTCTATGAGAATACGTTATAAATGGAGAAATAAGTAATATGAACAACTGGGTAATAGCTATGATGCTCGGCGTTTCTATTTTTTTAGGAGCAGTTGCATTGTTTGCATTTTTATGGGCGATAAAAAACGGGCAGTTCGATGATGAAGAGAAGTTTTTAAATGCTGCAAAGTTTGACGGTGAAGATGAGCTGAACGATGCATTAAAGCAAGAACAAAAAAGAGAAGCTCTAAAGAAAGATTATAGACCGGAATAAAAGATTGATTTTGATATAAAGAGAGAAAAGCCGCCTTCTAAAAGGCAGCTTAAAGGTAAATTACTTACCTATAGTTTGTGCGAAAGCGTCTAACTCTTCGTCAGAGTATTTAGATACTTGACCTACCATAAGACCTTTTTTAGCTGCACCGTAAGTACCTGCTTTGTAACCTTTAAGAGCAGCAGCGATATCAGCTTTGCTCATCTCAGCAACATTTTTGTTCCCCATTGCTGTCTTTGACCAGTCAGCACCGTGACAACCAGTACAAGCTTGACCGTTTACCGCAGCCATTAAAGCAGTAGTTGCGCCTAAAGCAACTATTGACATAACCATTTTTTTCATTTTTTTACACCCCTTTTTTAAATTCAAACAAATTGTAATGACTTTATTCTTAAAGGTATATTAATGTAGTATTAGATTTTTTTATATTTGTAAGAAACGGAAAGATATGTAGAGAATTGCCACGGTGGGCAATTCAGGTAAATTATTTACCGATAGTTTGTGCGAAAGCTTCTAGTTCTTCTTTTGAATATTTGTCAACTTGACCTTTCATAAGACCTTTCATTGGTCCACCATAACTACCGTCTTTGTAACCTACTAGTGCAGCAGCGATATCAGCTTTGCTCATCTCAGCAACATTCTTAGATTTACCTAGAGCAGCCTTGCTCCAGTCAGCACCGTGACAACCAACACAAGCACCTGCATTTACAGCTGCCATTAAAGCAGTAGTTGCACCTAGAGCAACAATTGATAAAACGATTTTTTTCATTTTTACACCCTTTTCTTAATTTCAGGCAAATTATAATGATATTAATCTTAAATGCTTGTTAATGATTTATCTGTTATTATTTTATTAAATTTAAGAGGTCTTGGTGCAGAGATGAGATATATAGATGACGATTTAAACAATAAAACAATTTTAATAACCGGCGGTGCAGGTTTTATAGGTTCAAATCTGGCATTTTATTTTCAAAACAATCATCCAAATGCAAAAATAGTTGTTTTGGACAGCTTTAGAAGCGGCGAAAAACTTTCAAACGGAAACTTGAAAAGCTTTGGGCATTTTAAAAATCTGATAGGTTTTTACGGTGAAATAATTAGCGGTGATATTAACGATAAAGATTTATTGCTTAATCTTGAGTCAAACTACAAATTTGATTATATTTTTCATGAAGCCGCTATATCTGATACTACTGCACTTGAGCAGGATCTTATGGTGAAAACAAATGTAAATGCCTATAAAGATCTCTTGGAACTAGCTATAAGACATAATGCAAATATGATATACGCCTCATCAGCGGCTACTTACGGGAATGCTGCTTCACCACAGAAAGTAGGACGCGAAGCGCCGCAGAATGTTTACGGATTTTCAAAACTCTGCATGGACAATTTAAGCAAAGAGTATATGCAAAAATGTGACATCTCTATAGTCGGGCTTAGATACTTTAATGTTTACGGCCCCAGAGAGTATTTTAAAAATACGACTGCATCTATGGTTCTGCA
>JBFEYZ010000205.1:0-2120 GCA_041561855.1 Sulfurimonas sp.
ATGAGCTGACATCAATTAATAACATTATGGTCAATTCTCTCTCCTCGCGATAGACCTTAACATAGGGGTGGCCAGTCCTGGCGGTAACGTTCCAATCGATATCCCTGATAGGATCACCCTGTTGATATTCCCTGACTTCGTCAAATTCCATTCCACGGCCACGAAACGCGCTTACATATTCTCCGGCTAATACATCCGTAACCAGGCGATTCGTATGAATATGAATACGCTCTATTTTTTTTATTAATTCTTGTGAATTATTCATTTATTATTTCCTCTGCTAATATACAACTATTTATTAACAAACATTATAGCAATAAAAAAAGAAAAGTGATTTATGGGTTTTAGAGAGGAAAATTAAAAGCACCCAGAGAAGTTCTGGATACTTATATTGTAGAAGTAGATTAACCCAGTTTAGAGACTATAGCCGCTTCAACATCTGCTATATCTGCAGTCCCGTCAACAGTTATATATTGGATAGTAGGGTTTTTAGCAGCCTGCTCTTTATAGTAGCCTATAAGAGGCTTTGTAAGTTCGTGGTAGACTTTTAGTCTGTCTAGCACCACTTCCTCTTTGTCATCGTCACGCTGAACAAGGTCTTCGCCTGTTAGATCATCCTTACCTTCGACTTTTGGCGGATTGTACACGATGTGGTAAGTTCTGCCGCTTGCCAAGTGTGCACGACGGCCTGACATACGAGTTACTATTTCAGAGTCCGGAACATCTATCTCTATTACTGCATCAATGGCAATACCTGCATTTGTAACGGCATCGGCTTGAGCAAGAGTACGCGGGAAACCGTCGAGTAAAAAACCGTTCTTGCAGTCATCCTCTTTTATTCTGTCTTTGACAAGTCCGATTATGATCTCGTCCGTTACAAGCTGACCTGCATCCATAGCGGCTTTAGCCATCTTACCCATCTCTGTACCAGCTTTTATAGCCGCTCTTAACATATCGCCCGTAGAGATTTGAGGTATGTTGTATTTTTTAGTCAAAAATTGAGCCTGTGTACCTTTTCCGGCACCAGGAGCTCCTAGTAATATTATACGCATAGTTATCCTATCTGTTTTGTTGATGAAATTATATAGAAATGAATTTAAAACTAGCTATAAATCAATCTTCGTCCGTAAATCCAAAGTCCTCTTCACCTGACTCGTTTTGAGCCTCCAATATATCATCTATAAGCTCTTTGCACTCATCCTCTTCAATATCGCCGCTTTTTATATCTTCCAGCACATCCTGCAGATCGGCTTTAAATTCGCGAAGCTCCTCTATCTCATCTTTTGCTTCTTCACCTGCTTCTTTGCTATCAGCGATCTCCTCAAATATCTCGTCCAATCTGTCATCTATATCAGGTATGACGCTCTTTGTTATTAACTCTTCTAATTGTTGTGCGTAAGACATACGGTTTCCTTAACTGTTTTTAGTATAATACATAAAAAAGATATAACGGTAGATAAAAATGAACTTTTATGCTTGCATTATCGGCAGTGAAATATTAAATGGCCGCAGAGTTGACAAACATTTTGAATTTGTAAAAAATGAGCTGCAAAAGTACGGGCATGAGCTCTTTGCCTCTTTTATAATAAAAGATGACAAGGAGCTTATTAAAAAAATCTACAAACTCATTAAAGAGGATGATCAAAGCGTTATGTTCTCTTTTGGCGGTATCGGCGCTACTCCTGATGACCTTACAAGAGCTATTGCCGCGGAAGTATTTACTTCACAACCTCTAAAAAGACATAAAAAATTTGAACAGGACATTATAGACAGGTTTGGCGACGAAGCTTATCCACACAGAGTTTATATGGCCGATCTGCCGCAAAATGCGCAACTTCTTCCAAATCCAGTCAATAATATGTCAGGCTTTTCTCTTCAGGATAGATTCTTTTTTACTCCAGGATTTCCTCAGATGTCACACCCTATGATTGCCTCAGTGATTGAGCGCCTTTTTGGCACCTCTGTAGAAAAATACAGAGTTACTCTGCTTGCAAATACCAGCGAGAACACGCTCATAAATATTATGAAAATCATTCCAAACGAGATAGAACTCTCATCACTTCCAATACTCAACAGCCAAGGTGCTTCCGTTGAGATATCACTATGTGCTTCAGATAAAG
>JBFEYZ010000206.1:0-2099 GCA_041561855.1 Sulfurimonas sp.
GTTTAGATACGGCACCTCAGAGTGTTCAAGCTCAAGCTCTACTGATTTGTCTTGGAGTTCGCAGTCTCCGTTTGCAACACATGTAGAGCATGTGTGAGAGCGCTCTGAGAACATCATGGAGAATATCATCTTTCTTGCGGCTTCTATCTGGGGCGAATTTGTAGTTACTTCCATCCCCTCTTTTATCTTTGCGGTACAAGCAGGGGTGGGTTCATGGCTGCCCTTTATCTCCACTATGCACATTCTGCACGAGCCGACACAGCTAAGACCTTCCATGTAGCACATGGTAGGAATCTCGATGTTATTGTCGCGCGCAATTTCTAAAATGGTCTGGTTTGACTGACCCGTTACGCAGATGCCGTTTATCTTAAAGCTTTTTACTCTTACTTTTTCTCTAATCATTTTTTATCCCCGCCAAATACTCATCTTCAAAGTATCTAATCGTACTCAGAACAGGATTTGGCGCAGTCTGTCCAAGCCCGCAAAGACTCGTACTTTTTACAACATTGCACATCTCTTTTAGAAGTTCAAAGTCGCTTCTACTCGCCTCTTTTTTTATAAACTTGTCCAAAAGTACGGTAAGCTCCGTTGTTCCTACGCGGCAAGGCGTGCACTTTCCGCATGATTCGCTTCTGCAAAAGTCCATAAAAAAGCGTGCGATCTCAACCATGTTTGAGCTGTCGTCTATAACTATCAGCCCGCCGCTTCCCATGATGGAGCCTGCACTCTTAAGCGACTCATAATCCACCTGCAGGTCTAATAGATGCTCTGGAATACACCCTCCGCTAGGGCCTCCCGACTGGATAGCTTTAAATTTTCTGCCATCTTCGACGCCGCCGCCGATGTCAAATATAAGCTCTCTTAAAGTTGTTCCCATCGGTACTTCGACAAGACCCGTGTTTTTTATATGTCCGGTCAGGGCGAAGACTTTTGTCCCGCTTGAGCTCTCTGTGCCGATGCCCTTAAACCATGCGCCTCCGTTCTTAATGATAGGTGCTATGTTTGCCAGAGTCTCTACGTTATTTAAAACTGTCGGTTTGCCCCAGAGACCGTGATCACTCAGATGAGGCGGTTTTTGCCGCGGATGCCCGCGTCCACCTTCGATGGAAGCTATAAGTGCTGTTGCCTCTCCGCAGACAAATGCACCTGCTCCAAGTCTTATCTCTATACTGAAATTAAAACCGCTCTGTGCAATATTTTCTCCCAAAATCCCAAGTTTGGTTGCTTGTTTTATAGCTTTGGCAAGTTTCTCTACCGCTATAGGATACTCAGCGCGAACATAGATATAACCCTTGTCAGCGCCGCAGGCATAACCGGCAATCGCCATGCCCTCAAGCACTTTGTGAGGATCACTCTCCATAACTGCTCTGTCCATAAAAGCCCCCGGGTCGCCCTCGTCACCGTTGCAGATAATGTACTTCTGCTCGCTTATTACCTTTGAGACGCTCTCCCATTTCAGACCTGTCGGATAGCCTCCGCCGCCGCGGCCTCGAAGAGCGCTTATCTTCACCTCTTCAATAACCTCTTTTGGAGTCATCTCATCAAGCGCACGAAACAGCGACATGTAACCGCCGTGAGCGACATAGTCCTCTATATCATCCGGGTCTATGACTCCTTCGTTCTCAAGAACAATCCTTCTCTGCTTTGTATAAAAAGCAGAACTTCTCTCAGGCGGTATCTTTTTTGGATTTTTCTCGTTCTCTTCTCTTTTTTTATTTGCTAACTCTTGCAATTCAGCAGTAGATGTTATCATTTTATCATCTCCTCTATCTCGCTAATAGAGCTCTCAAGCGTTATTTTTGGCTTTATAACATCGTCGCAGACTATAACGGGAGCAAGAGCGCATGAACAGAAACATCTGGCAGTTAGAATTGATAGAATACCGTCGGATGTAGTTTCACCAGCTTTGATACCGTATTTCTGCTCAATATTTTCCAGAATTTTGTTAGAGCCTTTTATATAGCAAGCGGTTCCCAAACAGACGACTACATTGTGTCTGCCTTTTGGTTTTAGCCTGAAATAGTTGTAAAACGTGGCAACACCGTAGACCTTTGAGTAGGGTAGTTTTAATCTTGAAGCAATAAATTTAAGCGTATCGA
>JBFEYZ010000207.1:0-2069 GCA_041561855.1 Sulfurimonas sp.
GATTTTTAGGATGTAGTTTTGACGTTCAGTCTGACTGATAGCCTTTCTTGCATCAAGCACGTTAAAAGTATTTGCCGCCATCATACAAAGGTCATAGGCAGGAAGAGGAAGCCCTGCTTCTATAGTTTTTAGGCACTCATCGCTCTTTGCGTTAAACTCTGCAAACAGCATCGCAGTATCCGCCACTTCAAAATTGTACTTGCTAAACTCTATCTCCGCCTCTTTATGAACGTCACGGTATAGTGTTTTTCCGTGCTCGTTTTCGCCCCAGACAATGTCAAAAACCGTATCAACGCCTTGCAAGTACATTGCAAGTCTCTCCGTTCCGTAAGTTATCTCAACTGCGACCGGATTACACTCGATGCCACCTACCTGCTGAAAATATGTAAACTGAGTGACTTCCATGCCGTTAAGCCAAACTTCCCAGCCAAGTCCCCATGCACCAAGTGTCGGTGACTCCCAGTTATCTTCCACAAACCTGATATCATGGTTTTTTACGTCAAGTCCCAGATACTCCAACGATTTTAAATAAAGCTCTTGAATATTGTCAGGCGACGGTTTTATAAGCGCTTGAAACTGGTAGTAACTTCCAAGGCGGTTAGGATTTTCGCCGTATCTTCCGTCTGTCGGACGGCGTGACGGCGCAACGTAAGCAACCGACCACGGAGTTGAGTCAAGTGAGCGTAAAAATGTAGCCGGATGAAACGTTCCTGCACCTGCAGGAATGTCGTAAGGCTGGACAATATTGCACCCCTGTTTCATCCAAAATTCTTGTAGTTTTAGTAACATCTCGCTAAAAGTTATCATCTATACACCCTAATATTTTTTAATTTCGCAATTATATCAAAGCAAAACTTTAATTTATAATTCAAAAAACCGGGATATTTTTTTTATTCGTTTAGTTTATTTTAAAAATCACCCATTATAATATATTTACATTTTATTATGAAAGTTGACTTTATGAAGCTTATATTTTTTATTTTATCTATTATTGTAACCCTGTATGCACAAGAATACAAAGCGGTTTTTAACTGTAACACAAATGATATGCAATATATTGCCAGCCGTATGGTGCTTGTTGAGAGAACTATGGATATGATCGAGGAAAAAGGCGATACGACAAAGTTTGCCGTTACCATTCATGGCGGATGTGCCCCTATTGTTTCAAAAAACTATGATGAAATAGTTCTAGATGAGAAAGATCTAGGCTCTATTGCACTATCTCAAAAACAGCTTATCAAATTAGCAGACAGAGGCGTTGAGATAGTAGTATGTGCCATGAGCCTGAATGCAAATACGATTCCAAAAGAGGATGTGATTGAGTCTGTAAGAATATCACCGAACAGTTTTATAGAGACGATCTCTTACCAAAACAACGGCTATGCTCTGATGGTATTTGAATAACTACTATTTTGCAAAATTAAAAACTAAGCGAACGACTCTGCAGAACAGTGAAGTCTCGGTAAGCGTAGTTTTTGTTTTGCGATTCAAACTACTTTGCAAACTATATCGCCGATCTCCTTTTGCAGTGAGGCGGCGACGACTCCGCATTTAATTTTAAGTAAAAAACAGATGCCCTCTCTGCGCGACGGACTCATACACTCATAATTCCCCATCCCTTTGCTTATAATAAGATCAGCCGTGTCAAAAAGTTCTCTTGAGTAGCTGTTGGCTCTGTTATAAGTAAATCCTGGAGTGTTTACACCGCTGTCAACTACTTCGCAGATATTCTCAAATCCTGCTTCTACAGCCTCTTTTATAGTTACATCATTTATTATCGGATTGCCTCTGACCATATAATAAAATTTAGCGCTTGGATATAACTCTCTTAACGTCTCGATCAACATATAGTCAAAGATATGCTCTCCGACATTGTCACCTACAACCAAAACACTCTTTGCACCGCTTAACTTCTGTGCAAAAATAGAGAAATCATCATATGCAAATTCGGTGTGAAATATCTTCTCAAGCTCCTCTTTTAAGTCAAACTCTACCTCTGCGGCAAGGTCTATGACATTTCCTGCTATCGCAATTTTTGTTGCAGTCAAGAGTTTGTCCTTGGAATTTGA
>JBFEYZ010000208.1:0-2036 GCA_041561855.1 Sulfurimonas sp.
AAAAAAGTCTGAATCACTTTCTTGTTCAGATGCAGCTGGATCACCAATAGCAGTTGTATTAGCTTGGACCTCAATGTTTGGCATAAATACAGTACCACCAAAAGACACTTGATTATTACCCTTAATAGTAGTAATTAAAGCTGGATTTGCAATTCCCGACTCGGCACCATGACCAACACCAATTTGAGCACCACCCATACCGCGAGCTTTCGCCCCAATACCGATTAGCGTTGATCCGTTTGTTGCGAATGCAGAAGTTGCACCTAAAGCCAATGCAGCTACTACTGCAAGTTTAATTGTTCTTTTCATTTTCTCTCCTACGAGTAATTTTTTAGAATGTAAGCATTATAGGAGAGTAATTTTTAACCGAATCTTAAACGAATAGTAAACAAACATAAAGAAAGCTTAATTATAATCTTTAATTTAGAAGATATATAATTTTTACATATAACTAAAATCAATATATTCTATAAAAAGCTCTTTTTTTGGCTTTTTTATAAGTTTTTTGTATATTTCAGTACGCTTGATGTTATAGAGATTCTATTTTTATGATTATTTAAAAAGCGTGATAAAATTATTATAACGTGTAGTTGTGTAACATATATGTAACAATTTTATTATATTACACTTGAAGTAGAATCGCTTTAAAGACCATAAATAGGTACAAGAGAGAGTTTTACTTAAAAAGTATGCTCTCTTTTATGTCTATAATCTTTTCATTGCTGTATATCTGTATATTTTTAGCGCCGTATATCTCATAGCCTGAGCTGTCATCTAAGACTCTGCACTCTGGATGTCTATATGTTTTACTTTCTTGAGGTGCAGCTTTAACAATATTTTTTTGTGCTCCAAGATCAACTACACCCTCACTAAGCCCACCATATAAATGTCCGTTGTTCTCTTCTAAGAACTCTTTTGCTTCTTTTGCTTGTATGGTATCGCTGATTTTCTGTTTGATAATCTCTTCTTCTACCTCTTGGTCGTCTTTTGCATCAAATATCTTTTCATTGACTGCATAAGAACTATGATAAAGATCACTATTTGGAAGCTCAACTCTGTTTTGGCTCAATCCTCCGAAGTATCTATCAAGCAGACACTCGCTTGGAATCAGATAAGCACGTCTGTCGCTAATAACAACATCTTTTTTATACTTCTGCCCAAGCTCTTTTAAGCTTTGCAGATCAACTGAATTAGATATATGGATAAGTTCATAAGCACTGAGCGATGCAATAGATGCTAATATGGATAAAAAGAGCTTCACTTAAATATATCCTCATCACTTAACCATAATATCCACGAATATTTTTTTATATCACTGTTATCAAAAAGCGGATCGTCTTTTATGCGGTAGTACTCATAAACAACTGATATCTTTCCATCTTTCGCCGCCTTTACATATGGCTCTGGAATAATTATCTTATATGAGAATGTGCCTGGACCGAATCCTCTTTCATCTGCATCTTCAAGTGCTAAAACACCGTATAGCTCTTTCTCTTGAAATGGAACCTTTACTAAAACATGCTTTGCTCCAAATTCTAATGCTCGTCTGTAGCCTTTTATAAATTTATCACCTCCGGTATTTAAAGAGTGATAATGAATAGAGCTTTGAAATGGGGCGCTGAATTCTCCTTGAAGTTTAAAACTACCGTCTCTGGCAGCTATAACTATATCTTTGTCTTGTATATGACCTTGAGTTATCTTTTTTGTATATGTAGTAGTGGAACACCCTGTAAAAAATAACAGTAAGACTGCTAGCATTAATATCTGTTTCATATAATATCCTAAGTGATTAAGTAATGTTCAGAAGTATATCAGTTGCTAACTGATTAAGAGATTTAATTATATAGTTTGATTGAGTGATTTGTTTTAATAGTTTAATATGATTGTATTGTAAAAGAAGAAATGATCAACTAGGCAGCGACCTACGTTTCCACACCTGAAAGGTGCAGTATTATCAGCGATGAGAGGCTTAGCTTCTGGGTTCGGAATGGGGCCAGGCGTTTCCCTCTCTCTATAGCCACCTAGACAATCACATT
>JBFEYZ010000209.1:0-2016 GCA_041561855.1 Sulfurimonas sp.
ATATATAAAAAAAGGTATGGATTCTCATCCGTTATTATCTTAAACATCTCTCTCCATGACCGAGACAGACGCTCTGTATCAACCATGCTTTGAGACTCCTCTATCATCTTGTCCATCTTTGGATTATGATACCCAACCAGATTAAATCCGCCCTGCTTGTCATTATCGCTATGCCAGAACATATACGGATCAGGCGTAGGCGAGAGAGCCCATCCAAGCAGCACGCTGTCAAATTTATGAGGAAAGACGACCATATTTAAAAAAGCCTGCCACTCCATAACCCTTAAAGTCACAATAACCCCGGCTTTTTTTAACTGATGCTGAAGTATCTGGGCGGCGTAAGGCCTTATTTCACTGGAATTTGAGGTTGCTATCTCAAAAACAAACGGATTCTTCTCATCATACCCGGCCTCTCTTAAAAGCTCTTTTGCTCTTTGTATATTCTGGACAGGTGCTTTTACTTCTTTGTTAAAGGCTTTTGTCCCAGGCAGAAACGGTCCCGTACAGACTTTTGCATGACCAAAAAATAAAATATCCACAAGTTCTTCTCTGTCAATAGCCAGCGACAGAGCCTCCCTTACTCTCGGATCTTTAAACTTCTCCAAACGAAGGTTGAATCCGAGATAAGTATATGATTGAGAGATATTCTCATAAATATTGAACTCTTCAAAAAAACTGCCCTCTAGCTGTTTCTCATACTGCATTGGTTCAATACCGCCGACATCCAAAGCAGAAGATTTCAACATCAAAAAACGTGTCATGGGGTCGGCAATAACGTGGAAAGATATCTGGTCTATTTTTGCCCTGCCCTCAAAATAGTCGTCAAATGCTTTGAGTATTATATTTTTTGAATGTTCCAATTGATAAAGAGTGTACGCTCCTGTGCCTATGGGATTTGTGTTAAAAGAGGAGCTCATGAGATTCTCTTCATCCCTTAAAATATGTTCAGGCAAAATTCCCATCATCCATGTTTCCAAAGCCTTGAAATAAGGCTTTTTATAACTTACCTTGAGAGTAAACTCATCTACTGCTTCAACACTCTCAACAAACCTGAAATTTGAGCTGTATGGAGAGCTTATCTTTGGAGAAATAAGCACTTCATACGTAAATATGACATCTTTTGCACTAAACTTCTCTCCGTCATGCCATTTTACCCCTGTGCGAAGTTTAAAGATCAGTGTCTTCTCATCTTCAAAATAGAACTCCTCGGCCAAATCCCCTATTATCGTTGATAGATCTTTGTCATATTTTACAAGTCCGTTAAACAAAAATCCTGTGATCTCGGATGAACTCGAATCGGTCGCTAAAACAGGGTTCAGCCTTGACGGATTTGCAGAAGTAGCTAAATGAAGTGTTGATGCTTCACACTCTTTGAGAAAGATATTAAATGATAAAAAAAGGATAAGTACGTAGCGCAAAACAACTCTTTTTTTTGAGCGATTATACCAAAGTAAATAGAAGAAGATGTTAATAAAAAATTTGAAGGAGTTTTTTAACAGTGCAAAAAGCACTGAAAAAAAGTTCTTGCAGCGATTAACGCTTAGAGAACTGGCGAGAACGACGAGCTTTACGCTTACCTGGCTTCTTACGCTCAACAACACGTGAATCACGAGTCATCATGCCTTCAGGTTTTAGTATAGCCTTCAACTCAGGGTTAAATCTTACAAGTGCGCGAGATATACCGTGACGAAGTGCGTCAGCTTGACCGCCGAAACCACCACCTAGAGTAGTAGCTACGATATCAACCGATGTATCTTGTTTTGTTAAGTTAAGCGGCTGCTTTACACGAAGTTTTTTCGCTTCTAGTCCGCCTAACCATGCGTCTAATGAAAGACCGTTCACAGTCATATTTCCACTACCTGGAGTTAACCATACTTTTGCTATTGACGCCTTACGACGACCTGTTGCATATATTTTTGCCATCTGGTTATCCTTACTTAGCTAGTTGTGCAGTGTGAGGATGCTCAGCACCTGCATAAATTTTTAATTTTTTAATCATTTTAGCACCAAGCTTAG
>JBFEYZ010000210.1:0-1981 GCA_041561855.1 Sulfurimonas sp.
TCCTTTAAAAGGAGTGATTATTTAATTTTACAAATGTTATACTTCCGTAAAAAAAGAGCAGTTATGGAACTTTGCGTAGCACTTGACCTACCTACAAAAGAAGAAAACCTAGATTTAATCAACAAAATAAAAGAGTACGATATATGGCTGAAAGTAGGACTTCGCAGCTATATTCGCGACGGTGAAGAGTTTTTAAAAGATATTAAAAAAATAAATCCCGATTTTAAAATATTTTTGGATCTTAAACTCTATGATATTCCAAATACGATGGCGGATGCCGCAGAGTCAATAATGGGGCTTGGTGTTGATATGTTCAACGTTCATGCAAGCGCAGGAAAACGTGCTATGCAAGAAGTTATGAGAAGGTTGGAGAAGTATGAAAACCGTCCTATCGTTTTGGCAGTAACAGCTCTTACGTCTTTTAATGAAGATGAGTTTGTAAAAATTTATGAGGGCTCAATTTCACAAAAAGCAGATCAGTTTGCAAAAGATGCGTATGAGAGCGGGCTTGACGGAGTTGTATGTTCTGCTTATGAGAGCATATCTATAAAAAATATTACAGATAAAAAGTTTATGACTCTTACTCCGGGAATCCGTCCGTTCGGTGAGGATGCAGGAGATCAGCAGAGAGTAGCGGATGTTGCTTACGCAAAGAGCGCAGATGTAGATTTTATAGTTGTAGGGCGTCCGATATACAAATCAGATAATCCCGCTTTAGTAGTTGAAAAAATTCTTCAAAGCATTTAACTCTCTTTTTTAACTCTTTGGAGCAGTTCCATAAACTTTTGCGGCGTTTCACCTATCTTGGTGAGATTATTTTGCTTATCTAGTTTATAGCTTCCTTCTTCATTTATAAATATTTTCGGCTCCAAGTCTACTCTTTTTGATAACTCTAAAATTTTATAGCTTAGATTGTCAAGAATCAGCGGTGGCTTGTTTTCAGACTCGAAATAGCTAAGAACCATATGCATCTGTCCGGTGTATTTTTCGCGTGAGGTAGTTATAAAAAGTCTGTTTTTATCAAAACCGAGCTTGAGAAGTGTAAAATATTTTAAAATCGCAAAATCTTCGCAATCCCCATACCCACAGACTAAAAACTCTTTAGGGGTTCCCCAGTAGTCATTTTGTTTGTAGGTTGCTATGTCAGGCTTTGATGGCATTTGGTTTAAATAGAAATTTATTCTTTGAATCTGTTCTTTTTTTGGAAACGTTTTTAACGAAGTTAAAGTCTTGTGGTAATCAACAATCCTGTTTTTGGCTATTTTGCCTGAAGATTTTTCTATCTGATCCAGCTCGTTTTGTTTAAATTCAGGATAATTTGAAGCATAGACAATAAAATAAGATAGTAATAATAAAAGTGTTTTCAGCCTCTGCTCCGCGCTTTGTTGTAGTTGTTTTTAGATTTATTGAAAATATTCTACAACATTTGATTGATAAAAAGCAAATTAAGATTTAAAACAATCTATATTAAGCTACATATTATTTATATATGATTATAATTGCACCCTCTAACGGATAGGTGGGTGAGCGGCTGAAACCACATCCCTGCTAAGGATGCGTACGGGTAACTGTACCGAGGGTTCGAATCCCTCACTGTCCGCCACTTACTCACTATAAAACCTCACAACCCCCTTATTTTAGACATTTGATTAACTTTTTAAGGTTTGATATTTTGATACTTTGGTAACTTATTGGTAACCATCTTTCAAAAATTAGCCTTTTTAAATAACATTCAAAGGACTAAAAATGAGCGATAAATTAGTAATTGACGGAAACGATTTCTTTACAAACTACATACTAAAACTTGAACAGGCTACAAGCATATTAAGAGCTACTAAATTGAGCAGGGATAATAACTATGTCAATAATGATTAGATAAAGAAGAGATAGGAAATATATGTGATGGAATAATTGCACTGATTGAAACTTCAAAAGACTTCTATTGCAACTATAAGGACTTCGAAAAAAACGCAGTGACAGA
>JBFEYZ010000211.1:0-1976 GCA_041561855.1 Sulfurimonas sp.
CATTCTCACTAATCTGCTCTACCTCAAACTCTTGAGGAGCAAGTGGAGTAGTTTTAATCTTTTTCATGTCTCTTACGCCTTTTATATTTTTAACTATTATTTCGAGTAAAGCTCAACGATCAAACGCTCTTCTACAGGTATAACAACTTCTTCACGCTCCGGAAGACGAGTGAAGATACCGAATTTTTTATCAGCATCGATATCAACCCATGGAGCCAAACCAGTCTGATTTGTAAGCTCTAAAGCACGAACGATCTGAGAGTTGTTTTTGCTGCTCTCACGAACTTCAATTTTTTGTCCAGGTCTTACACGGTATGAAGGAATATCTAATTTCTTTCCATCTACCAAGATGTGACCGTGTGTTACAAGCTGGCGTGCAAAACGACGAGTAGTTGCAAATCCCATTCTGTAAACAACGTTGTCTAATCTCTGTTCGATCAAAGTAACAAGGTTTGTACCCGTGTTTCCTTCTCTTCTTTTAGCTTCAACGAATAGTGCGCGGAACTGCTTCTCAGAAACACCGTACATAAATTTTGCTTTTTGCTTTTCATTTAACTGTAAACCGTATTCAGATACTTTTTTACGACGCTGACCATGTTGACCCGGAGCATAAGGACGTTTCTCTAATGCAGACTTACCTGCTAAACGACGCTCCCCTTTTAGGTTAAGGCTAACTCCAAATCTTCTTTCGATTTTTTCTACTGGACCTCTATATCTTGCCATCAGTAATCTCCTTAAACTCTACGGCGCTTAGGTGCGCGACAACCATTGTGTGGTAAAGGTGTAACATCTTTCATGAATGTAACACGGATACCCTCTATTGAACCAACAGCTTTAGTTGCTGTTTCACGACCTGAACCTGGACCTTGAACTTTAATACCAAGTTCTTTAATACCATGTACTTGAGCTTTTTCTACCGCTGCTTCAACAGCTGCCTGAGCCGCGAACGGAGTAGATTTTTTGCTACCTTTAAAACCAAGACTACCTGCAGAGCTCCAAGCGATCATGTTGCCCATTTCGTCTGTAATAGTTACAAGTGTATTGTTAAATGATGCAGAGATGTGGCAGATACCACGTGCAATATTTTTCTTTACTACTTTTTTTCTAACAGCTTTTCTTTTTGCCATCTGTTAATCCTTATGCTGCGCCGACAGTTTTACGTTTACCCTTACGAGTACGCGCATTTGTCTTAGTTTTTTGACCACGACATGGAAGACCACGACGGTGACGAAGACCTCTGTATGAACCTAGGTCCATAAGTGCTTTAATGTCCATTGCAACTTGCTTACGAAGATCACCTTCAACAACGTGATTTGCACGAATCTCTTTTGTGATCGCAGCAACATCATCTTCGCTAAGTTCGTAAACTCTTTTGTTATAGTCTATACCAGTAGCATCTAGGATCTTGCGAGAAGCATGAAGACCGATACCGTATACGTATGTTAGACCATACTCAATTCTTTTCTTTTTAGGTAAATCAACACCAGAAATACGAGCCATGATTATCCTTGTCTCTGTTTATGTTTTTTGACTTTGCAGATTACTCTAACAATGCCTTTGCGTTTGATAACTTTACAGTCATCACACATCTTCTTTACTGAAGCGCGTACTTTCATTGAAAGTCTCCTGTATTTAATTCTTTGCTGCATTTAGGCAAGCATCTATATCTGCTTGCCAATACTTTTATCTACATATCTCTATATAGGTAAAAATACTCAACTGTGATGTCAAAACAGCAAAGCGGATGAGGATTATACACAAATAAATGTAAAAGATTTATTAAAGCATTATGTTTTATATAAGATTATCTGCTTTTACGCTTTTTTACTACAGCCTAGTCCCATAAAATACTTACACCGTACTCAGGATTTAAAACTATCTGCTTGTTGTAGTATATTTTTTGCCGTACTTTTTGCTCAGAAGCTCCACTTCAATAGCCTCGTTCTCTAAAAGCTCTCTAACCTCTTTATATGTAA
>JBFEYZ010000212.1:0-1889 GCA_041561855.1 Sulfurimonas sp.
GATAGTTTTGTATTGGGCTTATAGCCAAAATCATCTATCAGATCCTGCGTATCTGCATAAGTGGACTCTACATCACCCGGCTGCATTGGCATAAAATTTTTCTCTGCTTTTTTACCGAGTGCATCTTCAAGCGTCTCTATAAACTCCATTAAGCTTACAGGTGCATTGTTACCGATGTTGTACACGTTGTAATTTGAAGGATTGTCTATTACTTTTATAATTCCGTCTACTATGTCATCTATATAGGTGAAATCCCTGCTCATCTTGCCATGATTAAATACTTTAATAGCTCTGTCGTTTGATATAGCATCGGCAAATAGCATCGGCGCCATGTCGGGTCTGCCCCACGGCCCGTAAACAGTAAAAAACCGCAGCCCGGTAGTCTGTATGCCGTAAAGATGGCTGTATGTGTGGGCCATAAGTTCGTTTGACTTTTTTGTTGCCGCATAGAGCGAAATAGGAGTGTCTGTCTTGTCTGTAGTTTTAAACGGCTGTGATTCATTGAGCCCATACACAGATGAACTTGAAGCGTACGATAGATTTTTGACGCCATAGTTTCTGCACGCTTCCAAGATATTCATAAATCCAACAACATTGCTTTGTATGTAAGCGTGTGGATTTTCTATGGAGTATCTCACACCCGCCTGAGCGGCAAGGTTACAAACTGCATCGAACTTTTGGGTTTCAAAAAGTCTGTTTAAAGCAGCAGCATCTTCAAGATTTGCTTTAATAAACCAATGCTGTGAATAAACTGAAGATTGCGTCAATTTATTTTCTTTTATATCTTCTTGTTTTATGCCGAGTTCTTTTAACCTTGCATATTTTAGGTTTACGTCGTAATAGTCGTTTATATTATCTATACCTACTACCTCGTCACCTCTCTCAAGAAGTTTTTTTGCCAGGTGATAGCCGATAAACCCTGCCGTTCCGGTCACTAGTATCTTCAAATCAAATTCTCCTAGCTGTCACTGTTAAATATATCTCTCGTATAGACTTTCTCTTTTACGTCCATAATTGACTCGCTTAACCTATTTGCCACTATGACATCGCTTATCTTTTTAAATTCATCCAGATCTTTTATAACTCTTGAGTTAAAAAAGCTCTCATCTTGACATGCAGGTTCATAGATTACAACCTCTATCCCTTTTGCCTTGATACGCTTCATTATTCCCTGAATAGCTGAGCTTCTGAAATTATCAGAGCCTGTTTTCATAACAAGTCTGTATATCCCGACTATCTTTGGTTTTTTTGCCAAGATACTATCGGCGATGAAATCTTTTCTTGTGCTGTTTGACTTTACAATCGCCTCAATCATGTTTGATGGCACATCGGCATAGTTTGCAAGAAGCTGCTTGGTGTCTTTTGGAAGGCAGTATCCGCCATATCCAAAACTTGGGTTATTGTAGTGTGTGCCGATGCGCGGATCAAGCCCTACCCCCTCTATGATCTGCTTGGTATCAAGTCCGTGCGTCTGTGCGTAAGAATCAAGTTCGTTAAAGTAGGCAACACGCATAGCAAGATATGTGTTTGCAAAAAGTTTTATCGCTTCGGCTTCTGTCGAGTCGGTAAAAAGAATGGGGATATCTTTTTTGATGGCACCCTCTGCCAGAAGAGAAGCAAATATCTCTGCTCTTTTGCTCTTCTCACCGACTATAATGCGGCTTGGATATAAGTTGTCGTGAAGTGCGAGCCCCTCTCTCAAAAACTCAGGAGAGAAGATGATATTGTCTGTATTAAACTTATCTTTGAGGCTCTTTACATAACCTACCGGGATGGTTGATTTTATGACCATAACGGCATTTGGATTTATATTTAGAACATCGGCTATTACGTACTCAATGGATTTTGTGTTAAAATAATTTGTATCAGGATCATAGTCTGTCGGAGTA
>JBFEYZ010000213.1:0-1853 GCA_041561855.1 Sulfurimonas sp.
ATACCCATGAGACGACAACCTCAGGCATTTATGCGGGAGGCGATTGTTACAGAGGTGCCGACCTTGTAGTAACTGCTGCTTATGACGGACGTGAAGCAGCTAGAAGTATAGTAAAAGCACTCCTCAAGTAAAACTCTTCGGCGTATATGCACATTTTTGCATATACGCTCTTTCCTATCATCAAAAATTATAAAATAAAGTATAAATTCGATATAATTTCTGCCATTATTTAAAAAAGGATAATTTTTGAATTTACTTAGCATTTTTTCTAGAAACAAAAATATAAAAGAACCTGTTAAAAGCGAAGCTCCTGCACACTGGGTAAAGTGTAAATCATGCCAATCCCTGATGTATTATAAAGAGGTCGAAAATCAAAGACATGTCTGTCCTAAATGCGGATATCATATAAGAATAGGCGTAAAAGAGAGAATAGAACTTTTGGCAGACGAGGGGACATTTGTCGAGTATGATTCTACTTTAAGACCTGTTGACCCGCTGAAATTCACTGATAAAATATCATACAAGCAGAGACTTAAAGATGCAGAGGCAAAGACCGGCAAAACTTCATCTGTTGTAAGCGGAGAGTGTGAGATGAACGGAGTTCCTGCTCAAATAGTAATATTTGATTTTGCTTTTATGGGCGGCTCTTTGGGCTCTGTTGAGGGTGAAAAGATCGTCCGTGCCGTAGAGCGTGCTATAGAGAAGAGACACGGGCTTATCATCCTGAGTGCAAGCGGCGGTGCGAGAATGCAGGAGAGTACTTTTTCACTTCTTCAGATGAGTAAGACTTCTGCTGCTTTGGCAAAACTATCAAAGCACAATCTTCCGTACATTTCCGTACTAACAGACCCTACTATGGGCGGTGTTAGTGCTTCGTTTGCAACACTTGGCGATATAATTATTGCAGAACCTGGGGCACTTATAGGTTTTGCGGGGCAGAGAGTTATCGAGCAGACGATCGGATCCGCTCTTCCTGACGGATTCCAGAGAGCAGAGTTTTTGCTTGAAAAGGGTTCAATAGATATGGTTGTAAATAGAAACAATCTTAAAAAAACACTCTCAGACCTCCTAACACTTCTAAAAGTTGCTTAATGCGTCTTTACGCACTCTGTGACCAAGAGCTTCTAGATAAGAGAGCGATCTCTTTAGAGGAGTATATCCGCATTGCCAAAGAGCAAAAAGCTGAGATAATCCAATACCGCAATAAAAGTGCTGATCTGCACTCTATCAAACGCCAGCTTATTAAGATCAGAAATATGTATGACGGTTTCTTGATCGTAAATGACGCATACGAACTTGTAGAGTTTTGTGACGGCGTACATGTCGGGCAAGATGATTTAAGAGAGATAGACCCAGACCCTTTAAAAGCCGTAAAAATATTAAGAGATGTTGCAGGAAAAGATAAGATACTCGGTATTTCTACTCACAGCAAAGATGAAGTTTTGCAGGCAAATGAGATGGATCTCAACTACATAGGCCTTGGCGCATACAGAAGCACCTCTACGAAAGAGAACATATCAACGATCCTGGGCGAGAGTCTCGATGAGATAGCCTCACACTCAAAGCATTTTGTTGCGGCGATAGGCGGCGTTAAAAAGAGTGACAGATTTTCTAATGTTACATATCATGTTATAGGAAGCGGGCTTCTTTTATGAACATAGAGATAGTTTCAATTGCAAAAAAAGAGCGCTCGACCTATGACCCACTCTATAAAGAGCTTATAAAGATGATCTCCCGCTTTGCAAAAGTGGACGATACGGAGCTTTTTAACAAAGATGTAACAAAAGCACACACTATCTCACCTGAAGCCTCAAAGCAGGCGTATACAAAGCTTTTAGAACCACATATTTCTA
>JBFEYZ010000214.1:0-1838 GCA_041561855.1 Sulfurimonas sp.
ACAAGGTTGACAGAGCCATACAAAACTTGGAGCTTGTAATGGTTCAAGAGCTCTTTATGACTGACATAACCTCAAAAGCCGACATTGTAGTAGGTGTTAAATCAGCGTATGAAAAAACTGGTGTCTATGTAAACGCAATGCGCCGTCTTCACCTTTCTCAGCCTCTTGTAGAGTCAGACTTGCCGGATGACTGGGAAGTTCTGCAGCTTCTTGACAACAAGATGGGCGGAAAAAATGCATACAAAAACTCGAACGAGATTTGGGATGAGGTACGGGAAGTCGCATACCGCCGCTTTAGCGGAGCGAGTTATATACGTCTGCAGCGCCACAGAAAAAGAGGGCTTCAGTGGCCTGTCCACACCGAAGACACCCCGATACTGCATCAGCTAGATTTTAGAACAGATGACGGGCTTGGAGAGTTCCACTATCATCAGTACAGACTCCGCAATATGATTGAGGAGATCGTTGAGAAAAGAGAGAGAAACTACTATCTAACGACCGGCAGAACGATCGCTATGTACAACAACGCGGCTCAGACAAAGCAGACAGCTAGTCTGGTCGACAGATACGATGAGGATATTTTGCTTGTAAACAGCGGTGATGCGGATGATTTCAGAGGTGAGCGCGTTATTTTAAGAACTAAGCATGGAGAGACAAAACCGCTAAAGATAAGATTTACGGACAAAGTTGAACCAAAAGCGCTTTTTGTGACGTTCCATTATGCGGACTCCAAGATAAATGCACTCTTCGGTGATGAGAGCGATGAGCTTATTTTAACGGCTGCTTTTAAATCCGTAAAAGTAGAGGTCGTAAACCTTTAGATGAGCAGAGCCAAAGGAAACACGGCAGAAGATACTGCTTGTCAGTTTCTTGCGGAGAACGGATTTGACATAATAGAGAGAAATTTTTATTCCCGTTTCGGCGAAATAGATGTTATAGCTTTAAAAGATGGTGTCTTGCATTTTGTAGAGGTTAAAAGCGGGCTTGACTATGAGAGTGCTGTTTTAAACATAACAAAAAGCAAGCTCTCAAAAATCATAAAAACTGCACATGTCTATATGAAAAAGAGCTCTTTGGATATTGATTTTGTTTTTGACGCTTTGATCGTTGCAGAGCAAAAGGTTGAGTTCATAGAGAACATAACTCTTTAGTCCTCTTTTTTAAGATTTACCTCTTCTATGAGGTCTAAAAATCCTTCTACCTCTCTGCTTCCTCTGTCGGCATGTATAATCTCACCTCTGTTTGTCAAAAAATAGTGTCTTGGAACGCCTTTGGTAACAAACTGTTTTGGTATATGGTGTCTGTCTCTTGAGAGGTACAAAAGCACATACTCCTCTTCAAGCCTGTCGATGGCTCTTTGGTTTGAGAGAGTCAGTTTTTTAAATCTCTCACACCACCTGCATACATCAGCACCGATGAAAAGATAGACACCCTTGTCTTGCCTTTTTGCCTCAGCAAGTGCTTTGTCGTAGTTATTAAGCCAGTTTAGCTCAGCGCTAAAAAGAGATGATGTCAGTAAAAATATATATATAAAAAGTCTCATTCTGTTTGTAAATGCCCGTGAAATTATTTTTATACTATAATAACAGAAAAATAAAAACGAAAATCAAAGAGTCTCGGAGGGTTTCTATGGTAGCAAATATCTATTTCGGTTCACAAGAAGTATCAAGACAAGAGCTGACGCAAAGAGTAAGCCCGTACAGCGGCGAGGTTGTCTCAAAGGCTGCAATTTGTAGCGCGGATGATGCAAAAAAAGCGCTTCTTATCGCCAAAGAGGCTTCTAAAGAGGCAAGAAAAAGTACAGTCGCACAAAGATGCAGCTGGCTTTTGGATGTCGC
>JBFEYZ010000215.1:0-1814 GCA_041561855.1 Sulfurimonas sp.
CTCTTGCCTTACATCTCTTCTGTTTACCTGAAGCAGCTTATCCCCTAGTTTTAGCCCGTAATGCTGGGCTTTTTTCTCTATCTTTATGATAAATAGATTCTTATCAAACGATATACCTAAAAACTCTAAAAACGTGTCGCTTAGATATCCGCCGCCGACTCTATTCTGGCTTTTTATGTTCAAAGCAAGAAGTTCATCGCCTCGTTTTATTTTTACACTGTGTATAGAACCTATTTGACTAAAAAGAACATCTCTCATAAAGTCAGCGCTGCTTTTAACCTTTTTACCGTCTAGCTCAAGGAGTATGTCCCCTTTTTTAAACCCATTATCTTTTATAAATGGATTGGAACTAAAAACTACAACATCAGAACCGACATCTTTGACTCTTATTCCAAAATCACCGTAACTTACATTTTTTACTTTTAAAAATCTATCTATATACTCTTTTTCAATTATTCCACGCTCTGTAACTATACCCTCTATGGCACAGCAGCTGTTCAGAAGCAGACTTGGCGCCGATAGAGGTTCGCTAAAGAGTGCAAAGCTGTTAAGCCCGATCTGTCTTTTTACGATCTTGCCCTCGATCACACTGCTGTTATCAACACCAAAACTGCCAAGTGATTGATTTGTATTTATTCTAAATGGGTATTTGAAGCCGTTTTTATCTTCTACAAGATAGAGTGATAAGTATGGATCGTGTTTAATTATTTTCGCATCCGGTGTCGTTGTCGAAAAGATCAATTTTTGATTGTTTTTGAGTGGAATATAAAGAGAATTTCCGCCTATTACCCCTGCATCCGTAACTTTTAGTCTGCAGGAATCAAAGCCGCCTTTACATGCATAAAGGTTTAAAAAAAGAAGGTTTAGCGCTAAAAGCAGCCTAAACACTTACTTCGCCCCAAATGGATTTATACCACCCATTCCGCCAAGCATGCCTAAAGCACTGTTTTGTCTGTTGTCTTCTACCATCTTGTTTGCATCATTTATAGCGCCGATCAATAGTATCTGAAGCGAATCTTTATCCTCAAGAAGTGAATCATCGATATTGATATCAATGACCTCTCCTTTTCCGTTAATGCTCACTTCAACCATGCCGCCGCCGCTTTTTACTTTAAAAATTTTAGACTCCAGCTCAGCTTGAAGTTTTTTAGCATTTTCCTGCATTCCTTCAAGCATCTTGCCCATATCGCCTAAATTTCCAAACATCTTCTAGATCTCTTCTAAAATTTCTTCGATGTCGTTGTTCTCATCAACAAGAACAACTCTAGGCTTATATGTCTCTAAATCTTTTTCGTCATAAGTAGCATATGCAACTATTATGATTTTATCGCCTTTGTGAACTTTTCTAGCAGCCGCACCGTTTAAACATATGTCTCTTTTGCCGCGTTCACCCAAAATAATATATGTTGAAAATCTCTCACCGTTATTGATGTTAAGTATCTCAACTTTTTGTCCAACCCTCATCTTTGAAGCCTCTAAAAGCTCCTCATCTACAGTAATCGAGCCGACATAGTTCAGGTTGGCATCAGTTACTGTAGCACGATGAATCTTGCTGTACAACATCTCTATTGTCATTTTTTACATTCCCATCTGTTTTTTCATATCGCAAGGCGATATCGGTTCGTCCCACACTTCGGAACTGATTAAAAACTCTTCAACCACTTTGCCGCCGACGATGTGTTCTTCTATAATTCTATCTATCTTCTCTTTAGTAAGTGCTGCATACATAAAATGCCCAGGCTCTACCAACATAACCGGACCTGATGTACAGCGGTTTAGACATGATGTACGGATAGGCTGGACCGTTCCCATTA
>JBFEYZ010000216.1:0-1730 GCA_041561855.1 Sulfurimonas sp.
AACTTCTTCATCAACTACGTCTTCAAGTAGTAGTGCTTTACCTTCCGGTGGTGTGACAATACCATTGTAAGTAGCCGCTGGATACGGTGAGTAATACGCTGGGCCTAAGTTCGCCATAAACTTCTCCTATTTAGGTTTTATTTTCGCTCTAAATATGAATCGAGTCGTCAAGACTCGTTCACCTGTGGCTGATTACTCTTCCGAGCCTGCCATAACCATGGTGATACAGCTTCTGTCTAGAAGGTCAGTACACACGTATACACAAAGGGCACACCCTTTACATCTATCTTCATCAACCCATGAAGTGTTCTTCTCTTTGTTGAACATCAGGGTGTTAGCTTCAGGACAGTACAGAGTACACATATTACATTTGTACTCAGAACACTTGTCTGCATCTACTTTTGCTACATAATACATTTTCTTCTTCCTATCATAATTTGACTAATTTACTTTGAAGTAAATGGTGTTGTCAAATCTTTTAGCGATATAGCAACAAAACAAATATACACATGAAACCATAGATTCTATTATTAGCTGAACCTATGCTTTTCGTCAGGTATATTTAGTTGGCAGACAATTTTACTAAAAAAACTTTAACATAACTTTTTATCTGGCCTACTCCGGTTTAAATCAATGGAGTTTTAGGGTAATAGCGTAACGTTCTCACAAGTTTATATAGGTAAAACTTCTAAATGCCGCTTCCGTGCATTACATTCAGACGAAGTTAATGTAAATTAAGCTGTCAGTCGATTGCCTTGAATGAGGCATCATATTTATCACCGATCAGCGATATTGTTCTTTCTACTGCCTATGTTGTATCACCTCTATTGTGCTTAACCCTTCACTAACAACCGCAACTGGTACCGCAGCTTCCAGTGCTGCAACTGCCACCGGCATTAGGGTTATCAACGACCCTGACCATAAACAGGTTGTCGTCTGCCTTATCGACGAAGAAGTAGTGCTTTGTACAGAACTCTTCATTCATGAGCTCTTCCAGGATCTTTGCGTATTGATAGGCATCTTGCTGCTTCTCGAACGATTTATTGTTATTGTATTCGCTCTTTTTGAAACAGCCGCATTCATGTTCAACTTGTACGGTGTACATCAATGGTCCTTCCTCCTTAAAAATTTTTCCGGAGTATAATCGCTGCTACCTAAATAGAATACTGCTTGAAAGAGTACGCGAGAAGTTTAAGACTTTGAAAAGTTCCGGTATCGCATCCATGCGTTTTTTGAAGGATGATACTTGGAGATGAGTCGGGGGATATGCAGATAAATAATGCGAAAGAGGAAAACGGATTTAACCGTTTCCATCGCCCGGGGTCGGTTCTTCGGCATTGAAACCGATGGTTACCGGGTTTTTAGCCATAAGCTTTTTGATGTCGAGGTCTTCATCATACTCCTCATCATCGTCAGGTCTTACCGTGCTGTGAATCACGATCTTGTCGCCGTAATCTACCGCTTCGAAAAAGTGGTTGAAACAGAATTCCTGGTTCATGCGGCACTCCAGCACTTTTGCTCTCATGATCGCGTCTTCTTTATTTTCAAAAGTGAGGTTGTTCTGAAAACCGCTCTTTTTAAAACAACTACACTCTTTTTCGATTTCAATCGTATACATTAATTTCCTTACTTCTATAAATGATATTTTGTTGTAGAGCCTAAAGCTCTTTAATGACTTTAAAGTCACCGTTTTCAAAGGAGTAGACCTTTTTCGCCTCTTTATCGATAAT
>JBFEYZ010000217.1:0-1722 GCA_041561855.1 Sulfurimonas sp.
CGCCTTTTGCAATAGTCGTATTTGCGATTATTATCGTCGGCTTTTTATTTGCTTTTGCAGCAGTTATTGCATTATCGATCTCATCGTAGTTATGTCCGTCGCACTCTAGGACATCCCAACCTTGAGACTCAAAACGAAGACGGATATTTTCACTGATACTCAAATCGGTAGAACCCTCTATCGTAATGCGGTTAGAGTCATAAATTAGGATCAGATTGTCAAGCTTGTTGTGTCCTGCAATTGAACACGCCTCATAACTGACACCCTCTTCCAAGTCGCCGTCACCACATAAACAGTAGACATTGTGATCAATAACACTTGCCGTATCTGAGTTGACCTGTGCGCCCATAAATTTTGAAGCCATTGCAAAGCCGACCGCATTTGCAACACCCTGTCCAAGAGGACCGGTTGTGATCTCAACACCTTCGGTATGTCCAAATTCCGGATGCCCGGGAGTTTTTGAATCTAACTGACGAAAGTTTTTAAGATCCTCGATTGTTAATCCATACCCCCAAAGATAATAAAGGGAGTAAATGAGTCCTGTTGCATGACCGCCAGAAAAGACCAATCTGTCACGGTTTAGCCAAGATGGATTTTTTGGATTATGATTTAAATGCTCGCTTAAAACTACTGCAATATCCGCTAGACCCATCGGTGCTCCCGGATGTCCAGAGTTTGCCGCCTGAACCATATCCGCTGCTAAAAATCTTATAGTGTCTGCCATTTTTTGGCGCATTGCATTATTACCCATATTATTGCCTTTGTTTAGTTTATTTATGTCTGTTTATATAATGTATCAAAAGTGGAGAGAGTTCATTTTTTAATTTCTCATCAAATCCATCCATCTCTTTTATCAGTGACTCTGCCATCTCATCTGCTTCTCTCAATGCTTCATCTAGACCAAGAAGCGTTACAAAACTGTTCTTTGACTCATCATTATTTGTCAATTTTCCAGCTTCCTCTGAACTCTGTGTTACATCCAAGATGTCGTCTTGGATCTGAAAAAGAAGTCCGAGCTTTACGCCAAAATCATAAAGCGTATCCGCTAAATCTTCACGACCTACTATAATAGCACCCATCTTAAGCGAAGCGGCAATAAGTTTAGCCGTCTTATTTGTGTGCAAAACTCTTACGTCTTCTATGTTAAGCGGTCTGTTTTCAAAATAACAGTCGATCGCCTGCCCTAAAACCATCCCGTTTAAACCGCCACTTGTTGCAAGCTCTCTAACAAGAGCTATTCTCGTATAGTCTGAAAACGGAGCGTTGCTTAAAACCTCAAAAGAGTAAGTATTTAATGCATCCCCTACCAATATTGCAGTCACTTCATCATAAAGCACATGCAGAGTGGGCTCTCCCCGTCTTAGAGGTGAGTTGTCCATTGCAGGCAGATCATCATGAATAAGAGAGTATGTATGCAAAAGTTCAATAGCATAAGCTGCATGATATGCCCCGCCGACGAGAAGCGGATTGTACGCATTTACCACACCTAGCAAAAGTGCAGGACGAAATCTTTTACCGCCTGCGATCAACATCTTCTGCAGTGCCTCTTCATAAGTCGGATGTATACTTTTTGAAACAGGCAAGTGATTTATTAAAAAATTCTCAAAGTTTTGCATATCGAATTCTACCTAATTTACTTTCACAAAAAACTGAAAATCTTCTCTTTGAAAGAGAAGATCGGCACTCTTTTTTGGATTGTCTATTATCACAAGTATATCCCCC
>JBFEYZ010000218.1:0-1711 GCA_041561855.1 Sulfurimonas sp.
GGTGTGTGTAAAAAGTGATTTGATAGAGGAGTATTCATTATGCAAAGAAAAAACAGTATTTTAAGAACAAATCCTCATAAAAAACGTTCAGGTTTTGCTATGATAATGGCAATAGCCGTTATAGTTGTTATATCCACTATTATGGCTCTCTCTCTTTCTCTTACTACAGAGACGACAAAAAGGACCGTTGATCTCTACCTATACGAGCAAGCTGAGTTGGTAGCAAAAAGTGCAGTTGAGTTAACGTTGTTGGAAATTGCGAAAAGAGACTCTGCCACAAACTGCTTAAATACATATACTGCGCTTCCTTTTGACAGCAATATTACAAGCCTTTTTGATGTAAACGTCAGCATACAATATATCTTTACCGGAGCTGTTGGAGGATGCGATATGTATATTAGTAATATTAACACTGATGAGCAAAACGGTTCTGTATTGATGAATGTTGTCGTTTCAACAAAAACAGACATCACAACCGAGCCTATCCGCTACTTTAGAAGAACCATCCAAAAACTCTAAATTTTAGAAATACCCTGAAATATTCTAAACCATTTAATGATATAATAATTCATAATTACAATCAAAAGGATTTATCATGAATATATCATTAACGGGGAGACATGTGGAGCTTACAGAGCCTATAAAAGCACACATGAATGCATCAATAGAAACACTTGGCAAATATAATATGGACATAATATCTGTAAACCTGATCGCGACAAGCCAAACAAAAAAAGGAAAGCCTCTATCAGTCATAGAGTTTGTAATAAACTTAGCACATAAAAATTCTGTCATTATCAAACAAAGCGATGAAGATCTTTATGCTGCTATTGACTTGGCAACATCAAGAGCACAAAAAGCGCTACGCCGTATGCATGACAAAGACAACCACCATCACAAAGACGGCATAAACGATGCAAAAAGCGAAGCAAGCAACGGCATAGACCTGCATGAAGCTGGTGAGGCTATGGAGGACGAAATTGTTCCTGTAGAGCTCTCTTTATATAAACCGCGTGAAGTCGAAGATGTTTTAAATGATATAAAAGAGAATAAAAAACTATTTGAAATATTCATAGACAATGATGGAAAGACTCGTGTTTTATACAAGAGAAATGACGGGAAATTCGGGCTATACTAATCTATAGTCACGCAAAGAGAGTCAATCTCTTTGCTGCGCTCCAAGCCGCTGAAGTTACTAAAGCTTTGCTTCGAAGAAGCAAGAATTTTAATTTAATATATCCTCTTTTACACTTCTTACTATCTCTTCATCCTCTGAGAGATCGACCCACTTAAACTGACTTCCGCTCTGATTGTGCCCTTTTAGCAGATCTCCTCCTTTTCTAAACTTTAAGTCCAAGTTTGCGATGTCAAAACCGCTTGTAGTCTGCGTAAATCTATCAAGTCGCTCGGATGAGTTTTGATTCGTATATAAAAAACAGTACCCTTTAAGACCTGTACGGCTGACACGCCCGCGAAGCTGATGAAGTGTTGAGAGCCCTAACCTCTCTGCTCCGACAATTACGACCGTGCTAAGACGAGGCAGAGAAATACCTACCTCTACAACGGTAGTCGCTATTAGAATATCCCCTTTTTTACTAAATTCAAGCAAAATCTCCTCTTTCTCTTTGTCCTTTCCATGAGTTACATAGACATTATCAAATCTCTTCTCCCAAAATCCTCTTGCCTCATCAATACTCTGATACTCCAAAAC
>JBFEYZ010000219.1:0-1667 GCA_041561855.1 Sulfurimonas sp.
CCGTCGCCGTCTTCATATTGGTCACTTGATTCATGTGAAAAGCTAAGAAGCGCACGAACTCTATCTGTGCCTCCGCTTATACTTGCACCTATTTTTTTATAGCCCCAGCTTCCAAGACCAAAATTCACCTCTCCTTTAAGCTCTTTTGTCGGCTCTTTTGTCGTTATCTTTACGCCACCGCTAAGAGTTCCGAAGTTTTCAACGTCATAAGGTCCTTCGATGACCTCTACCTCTTCTATCTGGTTTGTTACGATATGCGAGATAGGAGGATCCATTCTGTTGACACATGCGCCGCAAACTTTTGTTCCATCCATGTCAACAGAGATGTTATCTCTTTTTTGACCACGAATATAGATATCGTTTGCTATGCCGCTTCTTCTGTTCATATCGATGCTTGGAACGCTGGAGCCTAGTGCTTGTGCTAAGTCTGCTGAGAGTTGAGCATTTTGGTTTACTTCAGTGATAGTAGTAGATTCAACGCTTATTTTAGGGAGTTCGATCTCATTTGCACTCAAAAGAGCTGCCGTAACTAGCGATAATGGAATAATATTTTTATATATCATATAATTAACCTTAATCTTAAAAATTAAAGTATTGTATAAATTTAGTGTTACGTAAATGTTAAGAGTAGAAAAAATTTTGCTAAAATTTCGTTATGAATAAAATAGAAAAAATAAAACGAATAATATTGATAGTTTTGGGATTAAGCCTCTCGGCTTATTTGATCTACAGCGGCTTTGCCATCTTAGCTGAGGAGGACTCCGCTGGCAAAGTTCATAGTGACACAGTGAAGTGAGCCGTGCTGTTTTATAAGTGAGAAGCAGTTGATGCCTACAATATCTTTTTCAGGAAATGTTTTTCTAAAAATCTCTAATGCCTCTTCATCCTGCTTGACACCGTATGTCGGAACAAGTACCGCGCCGTTTACAAACAAAAAGTTTGCGTATGTCGCTGGAAGCCTCTCTCCTTCAAAGTAGCAAGCATCTGTCATCGGAAGTGCAATCAGTTTAAATCCGTACTCTTTTGAGAATGCCTTTAGCTCATCTTCCATCAGTTTCAACTCATGAAAGTGCTCGTCATTTTGATCTGTGCACTTAACATACATTATGCTGTTAGCATCAATAAATCTGGCAAGAGTATCAACGTGTGAGTCCGTATCGTCACCAGCCAAATAGCCGTGATTCAGGTATAAGATTCTGCTCATCCCAAATTCGCTTTGGAGCCTTTTTGTCATCTGTTCTCTGTTTAGTGAGGCATTTCTGTTTTTGTTCAACATACACGCCGAGGTTGTAAGAATGGTTTCGATCCCGTTGCTTTCGATAGCACCGCCCTCTAAGATGAGGTCTACTTTTTTCAGCTCTTTGTTGTAGCATCTTTTGATAGTACTGCTCATGGCGTTGTCTTTTGAAGCTTCAAATTTTCCTCCCCATCCTGTGAACGTAAAATCAAGCATTTTTGTAGTGTTGTCATCTTCTATGCAAAGAGCAGAGCAGTCACGTGCCCACGTATCGTTTGTCTCATATTCGACAAAATATAGATTTTGAGTATTGCTAAATCTGCTTTTTACACTCTCTACATTATCACAGACTACTAGGCACTCTTGGTACTTCGTGATCTCGTTGATAATATTTACAAAAGTATCTTGCGCTTCTTGCAGATATTCGACC
>JBFEYZ010000220.1:0-1622 GCA_041561855.1 Sulfurimonas sp.
ATTTTAGAGATAGAAAACTCCAGGGTCACTATTTTGGATTATAAATCACTTCAAAATATCTACAAAGGTGAAGCGTCATGAAAAAGATAAATAAAATCAGTACAAAGATCAAACTAATAGGTGCTTTACTTGTATTTTTAATTGTTACCGTTTTGATAACAACGATATATCTAAATCAACAAAACATCAAAGACGCACTTGTAATAAATATTGCAGGTAAACAGAGGATGTTGACTCAGAAGATCGCAAAAAATATTTTTTATATCCATTTTACCGCTAATCAGGATTTTTATGAGTTAAATGCAGCTTCTGACGAATTTATAAAAGGTCTGAACTTTTTAAAACATGGTGACCATGATAAGGGAATAACTCCCGTATCAAATTATAATATATCGAGACAACTGCTAGAAGTGCGCAAACTTTGGGATAACTACTACGAAGATGTGCAGAACTTCAAACTTCTAACGCAGTCATACTCCGACAGAGACAAGGGTGATAAGATCGTACTATCTATATATAAGAACAATACCATCTTGTTAGACAGTGTAGATAAGCTCGTGACTATGTATACAAATCTTAGTGAGGACAAGACAAACTTTATTAAAAGTTTTCAATATACGGCTGGGGGTATTCTTTTTGCAATATTCTTATACTCACTTATGCAGCTAAAATCCATAGAATCGCATGTCGATTCATTTATGCAGTACTCAAAAATGCTTCTTAACAACAATGATACATCCAAACTTAAACCTATTAAGCTGGAGGCTGAGAGTGAACATGAAATCGTTGAAGTAAGCGATACCATAAACTGTTTTATACAAAAAATAAACTATGCCGTGGATCATTCCAATGAAGCACTCAAACAATCAGAATACGCCTCAGCTAAACTTGAAGAACTAACAGATGAGTTTGATTCAATATTGGACGAGATCAAAGACAAGTCTACAGCTTCAAGGTATTTAAACAACAGTGAAGACATCGTTATAGAGTCAACAGAAGAGTTGATAAACTCGACAAAAAAACTTTCCAATTTAAAAGCAGAGTTAGAAAAACTTACAAAAAGTTGCCAAGCAAAGAAATCATGATTTTTTGATAATAAGACTCTGAATTCAAACGCTACAAATATCTACACTCCTTATAAATAAAATTATTCTTAACTATAAATACTAATAATTTGACCTAAGTCAAAGATTTTAAATCCTCGAAAGTGATACTATCGATATCGTTAATGGACACCTTAACAAACTAAATTAAGATCTGCTATTTATTCTAGCAGGTTTTAAAAATTATCAAACAGGAGAAAATATGTCACTTTCAAGAAGAGAATTTCTTAAAAGTTCAGCGGCAGCATCTGCAGCGGCAGCAGTTGGTATGAGTGTGCCAGCAGAGCTAGAAGCAGCAGCAAACAGCGCTGAAGGGGACTGGAGATGGGACAAGGCAGCTTGTCGTTTCTGTGGTACAGGTTGTGGTATTATGATGGCAACAAAAAACGGTAAAATCGTTGCTGTTAAAGGGGACCCTGCGGCTCCGGTAAATCGTGGTCTAAACTGTATTAAAGGTTACTTTAATGCTAAGATCATGTATGGTGCGGACAGACTTACTCAACCACTACTTAGAGTTGG
>JBFEYZ010000221.1:0-1612 GCA_041561855.1 Sulfurimonas sp.
CTGCACTAAACAGCCTTACGGATATAAAAGATGGTACGACTATTATTGATCTTGGAAGTACAAAAACAAAGATCTTAGCCTCTGTGCCACCATCTATTAGGGAAAATTTTGTTGCAGCACACCCGATGACGGGAACTGAAAACTTCGGTCCGAGCGCTGCTGTTGACAACTTATACAAAGAAAAAGCCGTGGTCTTGTGCGATATTGAGCACAGCGGTGAACTTCAAGCCGATATAGCCAAAAAAATATTTAGTGCGCTTGAGATGAAAAAGTACTTTATGTCGGCAAAAAGTCATGACCGTCATGCTGCATTTATCTCTCATATGCCTCACGCCATCTCATACTCTCTTGCAAATACCGTTATGAACCAAGAGAACAAACAGAATATCCTCGCACTTGCTGCAGGTGGTTTTCGTTCTATGAGCCGTTTGGCAAAGAGTTCTGCTAATATGTGGGAAGATATTTTCAGACAAAACAGAGAAAACCTGCTTGAAGCAATAGAGCTTTTTGAAAATGAGCTCACCATCCTAAAAGAGCATATAAAAAATGAGGAGTGGGAAGAGGTGCATAAAAATATAGAAGCCGGAAACAGGCTTCACGATATTTTGGATTAATTTATCCCATACCTCTTTAAGAGCTCTTTGAGGGCTTTTTTATCTATATCTATCTTCTCGTTTGAGTAGATATTCTTTTCCAGTATCTCTACTATCTCGGCAACCTCTCTGTCATCTTTAAAAGGCAAAAGCTTTGTAAGAAGGATCTTTGGATCTTTTATAGAGCCCTCTTTCGCTTTTTTTTCAAAATTTAAATTCGGTCTGTAAAGCATAATAGCAACACCCGCCACCACTCCGCCAATAAAGATCAATATGAGAGTAAGCATATCATACTCTTTACCGGCAGGTGCCGTCGTCTGTGCTTCATTATCTGTAGCTGACTCCTCTTTTTTAACTATCAGCTCCTCTTTTGGCTGTTCATTTATTACGTCTATCTTTATCTCTTTTGTAAATATCTCTTTTATCTCTTTTGTCTTGGGATCAAAATAGCGCAAAGAAAAAGATGGGATGGTAAAATCCCTGTCTGCCACAAAAGCTATCTTTTGGGTAAGCTTATTGCCCTCTATAGAGATCTTTTCATCAAATACCGCCACATCATCCATCACAGGCTTAAAGCTTTTGATGTCCTCCATGTTTCCATCCCCGCTGACGTTTATCGTGATATTTACCGCTTCGTTTGCTTTGATCTCTCTCTTGTCGACAACCGCATCTATGGCAAAATCTCCGACCAGACTGACACCGGACGGAAGCGGTTTTACATCAAAACTCAGCTCGTTTGAAAAGTATGTTTTCCATTTTATCGTAGGTATCCAGTCTCCCCAAGCACTAGCCCTTGAACCTCTAGCGGCAATTCTCATCTGTGCTTGCAGTATCTTAAGCTCCCCTGCTCTTTGTGGTGCTAAAGAGTAGACTATCTCTGTGATTGTATATTTTGAGTCTTGATACCTTTTTGGCTGTGACTCGTTTTTTATCCAAAATCCTTTTAGCTCGGGCGGGGTAAACTCGCTGTCAACCGCCTCTGCATCGCTTCTTTGCTTAAATGTGAGCGTCAAATCAAA
>JBFEYZ010000222.1:0-1601 GCA_041561855.1 Sulfurimonas sp.
ATGAGGATTTTATCCGGAGCAATAGCTTGAAAACTCATACTGTTTAGATTGTAGACTTCAAGATTGCCGGCAAAAGAGGCGAGGGTGTTTTTTAAGAATTTTTTATATATTAAAACTTCGTTTAGTGTAGCTCTTATCTGTCCCAATGACTCTTTGGCGGAGGACAGATGAGTATATGCCTGTATGATGTTTCTATTCTCTTTATCATTCATCATAGATGGAATCGTTCTTGTAAAGTTAAGAAGCGTGGCTATATTTTTTGTGTAGTAGTTTTTAGCGTCGGTTGTCGATAGATTTAGGAGATATATCGACTTCCTGTTGATCTTTACATCGCTTAAGACATCCATAATATAGTTGCTGCTGTTTTTTGTATACGAATATGTGAATTTTGCATCGTCGATGGCGCTGTCCAAGTCACTCATAGCAGATATAAGTTTGTCATCATTGCTGTTTAGGTTCTCGCTTGCTATAAGCCCTGTCATCAGCCCTCTCTCTATCTGCATAAAGTGGATAACTCTGGAGATTGCTTGTGCCTCAAGAATACGGTGCTTTGTCGTCTCAAGATTCTTTTTATCGCTAGATGCTTTAAAAAGAAGCATAAATGAGAGCACTAATATAAATGATATTGTTATGATGGATAGAAGCAGCAGCTTTGTTTTTAAGTCTAGTTTCATTATTGACATAGGCTTTTATTTTTGCGCATTGGCTAATCTTTTATTTTTTTAACATTTTAGGTAAATTTGCCAAATTTGTCAATCTAAATAAAGTTATCAAAACCCCCTTTTTACGGAGCTTTGATAAGAGTCGTTAAATTATGTTTTAAACGTCTCCAGTTTAGCATGCAGTTCGTCCGTCATAGAGTTCAGATGCTCTGCTGCAGCTGCTATCTCTTCAACGTTTCTTGCATTTTTAGATGATATCTCATTAATTTCCGATACTTGAGATACTATGAACTCTACATCCCTTCCGGTCTTCTCAAAGTCGTTTACTGTCTTATCGCTTGCTTTGACCGCATCTTGTACTATAGAGACGCTCTCGTTTATCTTCACCTCTACATCGGTAGCATTCTCCGAGAGCTTTTGAATATCTTCAGAGTTTGAGTTCATCTGAGTACTTACGTCTACGATAGACTGGACGATGACATTGATAGTCGCATTTATCTCAGTCAAACTTCTTTGCGTTCTCTCTGCAAGCTTTCTTACTTCATCCGCAACAACGGCAAATCCGCGTCCGTGTTCTCCTGCACGCGCTGCTTCAATAGCGGCGTTGAGCGCAAGAAGGTTTGTCTGGTCCGCAATATCAGAGATGATCTCTAAAATGTTTTTAACCTCGTTCGCTTCATGTGAAAGCGTCTGCATTCTTTGCGAGAGCTCTACTTCAAGTTCGGCTGAACTTTGAACTTTGTTTGTAAGAGCTACTATCTCACCGCGTGCCAGATTAAGATTGTCATTCGCTTTTATGATCTCTTTTTTACTCTCCTGTGCATCGCTTATCGCCTGGGCTATCTCATCTTTGATGCTGTTTGCTTTTTTGGTAGCCTCATCAATGACTAGAACAGACTTCTCTACATTCTCTCCCACTCCCATTGCCGTAGTAGAGAG
>JBFEYZ010000223.1:0-1597 GCA_041561855.1 Sulfurimonas sp.
ATGGTTGTTAACCACCTTTTTGGATGGGGGGTGTTTGAACTTTTCACCATTGTCATACGGTAATATGGGTAACCATGTACTGCTCAATTAAACCGGTTGAGTCACCACTCTCAAGCTGCAAAGCATGGAATTCTATATTGAGAATAATCGATTATGGATCTAAATCGAGAATATCAAATCCGATCCTTAAGAACTAGCATCCTCACATCGCGCTTTATCTTCATATTCATAACAGCCCATGCTTTTAAGACCTGTTCACCGTTGTCGCTGTCTATATCGCTCCATTTGTCGGATCCTTGAACTTCTGCCGTTGCCATACATTTGTTTGCGTACTCATAATTGAGTGCAATCTTTCCTCTAAGAGGTGCCATATCTGCTAAATCTTTGTCTGTTTGACCTGAAATTGCGTCATCCTTTTTGCCTCTTTTATAAGAAGCCCCTAAATCTATCGTAATATTATCAGCTGCATAGTAAGATGCAGTTAGTTCTGCCCCATATATTTTTGCGTCTATATTAACAAATTTATTTGAAGCTAAGTCATTATTGTAGTATATATAATCATCAAGCATCGAGTAGAAAGTTTTTATTTTAAAACTAAAAGAATCATATAGTGCTTCATAACCAAAGTCAATCTCATTGTTTGTTGTCTGTTTTAAGTCTGAGGTTCCTACAGTAGAACCATTTGAAGATATAAAATAGAGTTCTCTTGCATCTGGTACGCGAGTAGCTGAGCCTATACCAAAGAATATTCTGTTTTTGCTATCTAGATTGTATGATGTAAAAATATTTGTGCTGAGTGCAGAGTATGTATTTGATTCTGCTACGCTGCCGGATGTTATTTTTGTATCGTCATATCTTGCGCCTGCGCTAAAGCTGAAGTTGCCATAAGCTTTTTCAAGTTTTGCAAAAATAGCTCTGTTTTTTGTTTTTGCATCGTTTATACTTTTTGGAGTGGCAAGTGCAACCCCAGTTGTAGTTTGATAGTAGTCTCCGTCCCACTTTCTTTCGCTTGCATCAAGACCGGCTAAAAGTTTATAACCATCTAAATCAAACCAGTTTTTTAGTTTAAGACCCCTCATGTCCGTTGTTAAGTGATTTGTGTTGTCCATCATAGGGTTATTTGACGACATTCTATATTTTGTGGCCATTGGATGATCTACATTTGAGTAGTAGTATTGGATATTTAAATTCTTGTATAAATTCGTTAAATTATCAATATTGTACTCAATGCTGTAAATATTTGAATCATCATAGATAGCATCCATCTTTGAGTTTCCGTAAAGCACGTCATCACTTCTGTTTCCTGTATAGCTTAAACGAAGCTCCTGATCTTCAAGAGTCTTTATATAGATTTTAGACATAACACTCTTTTTTGTATAGGCTTCCATGTCATGAAACTCAGGCTTAAATTTTGTGCCTGCTGCTGCAGGATTTAGAGCCGCATAATTATCTATCTGTTCGGCTATCGTATTTCCGTCGCCGTCTTCATATTGGTCACTTGATTCATGTGAAAAGCTAAGAAGCGCACGAACTCTATCTGTGCCTCCGCTTATACTTGCACCTATTTTTTTATAGCCCCAGCTTCCAAGACCAAAAT
>JBFEYZ010000224.1:0-1561 GCA_041561855.1 Sulfurimonas sp.
GAATTTTTGGTTCAGAGGGTGACTTTGTCGGAAGCGGAGGTCAAATAAATCTCAATATTGACGGGCAGAATTTTGCAATAGATTATACTGCGACAACAACTCTTACAGAGTTAAAAGATCTTATAAATGCTGCTGCTGGGGAGAAGGTAGATGCGACAATAGTTCAGATCAGCAGTGGGCAGTTCAGTCTGTTTATAAGCTCTGTAGATACCGGGACCACGCAGGATATAACAATATCTGATGTGACGGGTACTTTGGATTCTCGTCTTACGACAGGGTTGAGTGCTGTTCAAAATGGAGTGGATGCAAATTTTACATTTAACGGACAAGCGATCACACGTACAAGCAATAATATTACTGATCTAATAACTGGACTTGATATTACGTTAAAAGAGGTTGGAACTTCTACGGTTAGTGTTGCACAAGACCGCGAAGGTATTATGACGAAAATAGATAGTTTTGTTGAAAAATACAATGCCGCTATAACCGAGTTATCTAAAGTTACAAAGTCTAGTACAGAGAATGATGAGCGTGGTATTTTTTCAAGTGAGAGCACTATAAAAAGTATGATGCGCGCTGTTGAAAATATGTTTAGCACGGTAGGTGGAGGTGTCGGAACTATGTCAGATTTTGGTTTTGACATAGACAAAGATGGAAAAATGAGCGTAGATAAAGATGTTTTAAATGCTAAAATGGATGAGGATTCAACTAATTTAGAAGCGTTTTTTTCCGGAGGAACATTCACTAATGCGGATTTAACTACAACAGATGTAACTGGCATATTTAACGAGATGTCAACGATTGTAGGACAATATACCACGTATGATGCAACTCTTGATCAGTTTAAAGATTCTATAAACGATAGAATAAAAGCGCTAGAGGATAGAAAAACTTCTGCTACAGAGAGACTTGATGCCAAATATGAAATTTTGGCAAAGCAATATGCTGCATACGATGCGATGATAGCAAGATTAAATAATGCTTCAGCTATGTTTGTCCAGATGGCAAATACTTCGTACGATTATAATAGCTGATTTGTATAAAAAGATTAAAAAAAGTCTTCTAAATGTCGATTTTTAAAAAGATAGAAGAAACAAATAAAGATAGCGAGAAAGGATTTAATATGTATGGTAACGTAGCTCATAATATATATGCACAAAACAATGTAGGGATAGAGTCTCCTGCTAAGCTAATCGAGATGTTATATGAAGGGGTCCTTCGTTTTAATGCTCAGGCAAAAAAAGCTCTTAAAGACGGTGATATAGAAAAGAGGGTTTATTGGATAAATCGCTCTGTTGCCGTTATAACTGAGTTAATAGCTATTCTTGATTTTAATCATGGACGTGTTGCCAAGTATCTTGAAGGGCTTTACAACTATGAGATACAACTTTTAAATGAGGCAAATCTTAAAAAAGACGAGTCGAAACTTGATGAAGTAAGCAACGTGTTTAAAGGGTTATTAGAGGCTTGGAGAGAGACCACAAATGTGGCTAAATAAGCTAAAGATAGCTATTATTGAGAAAAATCCAAATGCTTTGGGTAAGCTGTTGGACGATATTCC
>JBFEYZ010000225.1:0-1559 GCA_041561855.1 Sulfurimonas sp.
ATGATGATTTAACAATAATTATAGAAGAGTATGCAAAACTCATTAAAAATGATGCTGATTATTGTGTTAAAATCGCATTAAAGTATTCACAGGCTCATAAAGATAAAAAAAATATGAAAAAGAGGTTGAGGGGTCAAAAAGTTGTTGATTAATAAATTAGTAAAAGCCATAAAACAAAGGATAACAATTAGTGAAAATTAGTATAATCGGCACCGAGTATGTTGGTCTAATCGGTGGGGCATGCTTTGCAGAAATGGGAAACAGTGTAACTTGTGTGGATATCGATGAGCAAAAAATAGAAAAATTAGAAAGCATAGGCTTTGAATATCATCAAATTGGAGTTAATTCATAATGAAAAGAAAAATATTAGTAACTGGTGGAGCTGGATTTGTAGGCTCTAATCTTTGTGAAAGATTGGCAAGAGATGAAAAAAATGATGTCTACTCATTGGATAACTATTTTACAGGAAGTAAAGAAAATCATGTTGCCAATGTAACATATATTGAAGGAATGACAGCAGATATATCCAAGCTCATAAACTTTGAACCACATACAATCTACCATTTAGGCGAATACTCAAGAGTAGAGCAGAGCTTTGATGATATAGAAAAAGTATGGAAATTCAATAAAGATGGGATATTTGCCGTGCTAGAGTTTACAAGAAAAACTGGAGCAAAAATAGTCTATGCTGGAAGCAGTACAAAGTTTGGAGACGGCGGGCTTGGAAGAAGTCAAAGCCCTTACGCTTGGACCAAAGCAACCAATACAGAACTAGTAGAAAATTATGGTGCATGGTTTAATGTTCCTTATGCGATTGTATATTTTTATAATGTGTATGGAAGAAGAGAAATTCAAAGTGGAAAATATGCAACTCTTATTGCTCTATTTAAAGAAAAAATGAAAAAAAATGAACCTCTGACAATTGTAAATCCAGGAACACAGAAAAGAAATTTTACACATATTGATGATATTATCGATGGGTTGGTTCTTGTCGGTGAAAACGGCTATGGCGATGAATTTGGGATAGGAAGCCCAGAAGCATATAGCATTAAAGAAATAGCTCAAATGTTTGGCGGAAAAATAGAGATGCTACCGGAAAGAAAAGGCAATAGGATGACTGCTGATGTTGTCACTTTAAAGACTGAGGCTCTCGGCTGGAAATCAACAAAAAATATAAAGGACTACATAGAAGAGCTTAGAAAAAACAGCTGGGAAACTATTTAATTTTCTTTATATTAAATACAAGCACTACTAAAATTTTTAGCAGCGCTAGTTAACAATACTATCTTTCTCATTCTCCTGCATTTCCAACATTACGACATACTTCATATAGCTGTTATAGGCTGACGCAAAAGCAACATGCCACTCCTGAATCCCTCCAAATATTCCGCCTTTTAAAATAAGACCCTTAAAAAAAGCTGCCGCACCGTGAGCAAATGGATCATACCAAGAAGCTCTCTTACCCTCTGCATATCTCACTTTTGCAAGATTTACGGCAAATCTATCTGCTTTGGATACCAATACACCAAAATTGTCAAAAGAGTAATGCAGCATGTCTA
>JBFEYZ010000226.1:0-1556 GCA_041561855.1 Sulfurimonas sp.
TACCAAAAAATCTTGAACGTGTTTTATAACATCATCTTGAAGATCATTTAGGTAAGCGGTTATTTTATCAGAGAAGTTATACTTTGAGCGTACATCGTCTATAAGAGACTCTACCGACTCTTTGGTCATTTTTCTCTCTAGATCTTTTAGCTCTTTTCTTTGGGCTTTGTTTAGTTCATTTACCCCATGCAGGGCATCTTTTACTATTTTTTCAAATTCATTAACTCTTTTTTCAATATCTTCTCTCTCTTTGCCCTCTATCGCGTTAAACTCCGAGGCGGTGATTACTTTTCCATCAATTACCGGTGCAAACGTCACTCTGTTTTTAGATGTGGCATTCATTGAGATATTAAGTCTTTTTGCCTCATCTTGGAGATATTTGAATATCTGAGTCTCTTTTTCAATATATTTTTGGCTTATTGCCTCATACTCATTACGGTAAGTATTCCCTTCAAATACACTTGGAAGTATCTCTTTTAACAGTTCTATAAGTTCATACATATCATCTTTGAATTTTAATGCATCTCCGGATGGGAGTTCTATGGCGATCGGTTTTCTTGGATCTTTGAAGTTGTTAACGTAACACCAGTCACTGGGAGCTTTTTTATCTTTAGCTTTTTTTTCTAAAAAACTCATAACAGTTGAGTGCTTGCCACTCCCTGATGCTCCCATGGCAAAAAGGTTATAACCGTCTTGTTCTATATTGGAAGCAAAGTCTATCGCCTCTAGTGCATTTTTTTGTCCAAAAGGTTCGTCAAGCTCTTGAAGTTCTTTTGTAGTGGTAAAGGAAAACAGTGAAGAGTCACAGCTGTTGTATAGTTGTGAGAGGGCTAATGCAGATACCATAATACTCCCTTAAGATTGCAAAATTGTTGCGACTTTTATTAAAACTGCCCTATGTTAAATAAAAGAAGCTTATTCCATCATTAAAATAGCCAATTGTCAAAATAGTGCTATACTCTAAAAAAGAGAAATCGGAGTTTGGATGGATAGTAGAATTGATGAGATAGCAGCACAGATAAAGAGTCTTGAAGATGAGTTGATGGCAGAGCTTAGAAAAAAGCAGGATGAGTTTTTTTACACGCTTGAGGATAAGAAGGTAAAGTTTCAAGAGAGTGTTATAGAAGAGGGAAGATCAAAGATCATAAGCTCCATAAAGTATCTCTCCTCTTTTCCGGTTTTAGCAGTTTTAACGATACCATTTATCTGGTCAATGATGATTCCTGCACTTCTTGTCGATATATCTGTTACTATCTTTCAAACAGTCTGTTTTCCAATATACAAGATACCAAAAGTCAAAAGAAGTGATTATGTTATCATAGACAGATACAATCTATTTTATCTTGACAGAGTGGAGAAAATAAACTGTCTGTACTGCGAGTATTTTAACGGGGTAATAGGCTACACAAGAGAGATAGCGGCACAGATAAAGAGTCTTGAAGATGAGTTGATGGCAGAGCTTAGAAAAAAGCAGGATGAGTTTTTTTACACGCTTGAGGATAAGAAGGTAAAGTTTCAAGAGAGTGTTATAGAAGAGGGAAGATCAAAGATCATAA